>NZ_JBIAPW010000009.1:0-259798 GCF_042888505.1 Streptomyces sp. NPDC002870 | reverse complement strand
GCGCGGCTCACGTCGGGGACAACGCGGGCGGTGTCACCCGCCTCGGCGACAGCCTCGGCAACGACCTCGGCGATGTGGGGCGGTTGGGCGACGACCTGCCGGGCGGCAATGCGGTCGACCGCACTCCGGGCGGCGGAGCGAACCATCTCCCTGGCAGCCGTGCCGACGACTTCGGCCGTGGCCCCTCCGCCAGCCACGAACCCCCGAGCGGCGGCGGCCACGACACCCACCCCACCGGCGGGGGCCACGGCGACACCACACCCGGCGGCGCGTCCCACTCGGACACCCCGACGGGCGGCCACGGTGACAGTGGCGGGACCGGTCACGGAGACGGCCCCGAACACCCGGCCGGTGGTGAGGGCGGGAGCGGTTCAGCGCCTGACGGGCTCGTCAACAGTCTTGATGACCCGCCGCTTGCCGGAGGGTCCGAGGTCAGGCCGGACGGCGCTCGCTACATTGAAGAGCCCGCTGTCCGAGATGTTGCGGCGGCACGGTTCTACGATCAGGTCCGGGCCAACCCGGATGCCCTGGACATCAGGGGCATCTCGGAGAACACCGGTATCGGCGCTGACGTGCTGGATCGCGTCCGCACCCACTTCTTCCTCACCGAGCACGTGGTGGCCGAGGCCCCGGGTGTCGCACGGCAGGCATACTTCACACCCCGCACGGACATCGCCGAAATCTGGCAGGCGGCCAGTCAGCGCAGTCTGTCCCCTGAGGAAGCGGTGAAGTTCGAACGCTATATCGCTCATGAATACGTTGAGAGCCACTTCATCGAAGCGGGCATACCGTATCTGCGCGACGAGCCGCATTCCTGGGAGGGTTACGCCAACGAGACCGAAGCTGGGTACTATCACGTCTGGCCCGAGAGCTGGGCCGATGCAGGCGCCCATGAACTCGCGACGAGTGAACGCAGAGGCGGGTTCGGACACTGGGGCGGGCTAGGCCTTGACGTCCCGAAGGTCGAGCTGGCACCGGGTCTCTCCAACATCGACGAGGTGGTGGCAGCCCTCTTCCAGGAGCTGCGATCGAAGGGAATTGAGCTGAAGTGACCGACCGGCTGCCATCCCTCATGCTGAATCGTCTCCGCGCAGTGGAATGGATCGGTGACTGGGACGACGTGCTCGGGCGTGTCGTGTCGCGCCGTATTCTGATGCGTGAGTATCTCAGGCGGGCGGCCCTGTGGGCCCAGGCGTACTCCGCCGAGAGCGCGTGGCCTTTCTTCGACGTCACGGAGTATGTGGACCCCGATTTCCGGCTTTCCCCGGAAATTGCCGCGGAGCTTGAGGAATTCCTGAGCACCGTTCCTGGCGAACTCCTCCGGATCACCTGTGCGGGCGCGGTGCTCATGGCGGGAATCCGGGCACGGAATCCGGCCGGGCTTCCCGACCTCCCCGATCTCTACGAGCCGCTGGTCCTCTTCTACGAGCGGGGCGGGGAGTTCGTGCAGGATAATGCTGGTGGCCTCGATCTGACGGGTGTGTCGTTCCGACCCAAGGGCCTGAAGGACAACCTCGGCACCCCTCCCTTCCGTGCGCTCAGCGAGACCGTGCTCGATGCCCTGGATGCCGAGGGACGCATCTCTTTCTACGCCGCGAGCGAGGGCCAGGGACTCGTCCTGAGACGCCGCCTACTGCCGGGAGGCGAGCAGCGTGACGAGGTGTTCAGCCAGGACCTGCGCTGGGAGCCGACTGATCGGCTCCCCAACTCCGAAGAGGAAGCGAAGGACGCCGGATGGGTCCGGATCGGCGAGGTCGAGGCGGCCGAGCTCATCGGGGCGACTGTGGTAAGTGCCTCCCGGTAGCGAGGCGAGAGTCGGGGCTACGCCACAGGCCCTCCGACAGGGTCGTCAGGGCGCTCGGCAAACCCTGACTCCGTGACCGTCGCTGTTGCCCGACACGGTGCGCCAGGACTCCATGCCGCGGAGTACGCGGACCAGCTGGGCGAGTGGGTGACCTCGGACATCGAGGAGCTCGAGCAGTCGTCGGAGATGATCGACTCCACGTTCGGCACCGCTCTTCTGCACATGGAGGCGCGTTGCACCGTCGATCCGGGTGCGAATGAGTTGGAGACGTGGGAGGCCGTGGTCAACGCGATGCAACTGGGCTCGGCGATGTTCGCCGTGTCAGGTGTGAGCGACGGCACCGCCGAGTGCCGCGTGAACCTGAAGTGACCGAGAATTCTTCACGCAGGGTGTTGGAGCGACTGCGTGCCATTGACTGGGCAGACGATCTCGCGGCATCCGATCACGCCAACTCGCGTGCTCTGCTCATGCGCGAATACTTGCGACGAGCGGCTCTGTGGGCGCGTACTTATGGGGCGGAGCAGTCCTGGCCGTTCTTCGACATCGCGGAGCACGTCGATGCGGAGCTCCAGACACCCCCCGACGTCGCCGCCGAAGTGGAAGAAGTCCTGACCGGGCTCGCCCCGACTTCGCTGAAGCGGACCTGCCGAGCTGCTATCCGGTGGGCGGCGCTCCGTGACGCCCGTGACGACTTGCCTGCCGATCTGCCGGACCCCTATGAACCGCTCCTGCTCATGTACGAACGCGGCGGCGGGTACTTCTTGGAGGAGTACCTCGACCTCAACGGCGTGATGATCCGGCTCGGCAACGTGGAGAGCAACACTTCCGCCACGCCCTTCCTCACGCTCGCCCCAGCCACTCTCGACGCACTCGATGCCGAAGGTCAGATCACCTACTACGCGAAGGTGAGCGAGGGCTATCCCCGGCACAGCCCGCGCGGCATCGTCCGGCGTCGCATCGACGAAGGCCAGACGCATGACGAAGCCTTCACCCGACACCTCCGCTGGGAGCCGACCGAATACCTCAAGCTGTACGACCTCGGTCACAACGAAGTCGACCATGTCAAGATCACAGAGATCGAGGCTGCCGTGTTCATCGAATCGGTGACGACGAAAATCCTCGGCTCCCCTTGAGTCACCGCCGAGGCTCTGGTACCCAGGTCGTCGCCCCGGCAGCCACTACTGACATCAAAGCGAAATTCGCGGAACACGCAAGCAGTTACGCGGCTGTCGCCAAGCGGCTCAATGCCACCGTCCTTGGATGGGGGGTTCTGGAACGCCGCCGGGCATGAGGCTTGCTTCACGGGTGTTCCGTAACCTGGTCCGCAGGTTGACTGTCGAGCAGCGTGGCAAGCGTGAGTTCACCTGCCAATGACGCGCTGAGCCACTCCGCGAAGTTGATCCCGTGGGGCCAGTGCTCGCCCTGGTGGGTGCTCCACATCGGTCCGACGGGGTCACGGAAGTCCACCAGGGACCAGATGGTGCAGCCCCAATCGATGACTGGGACCAGTCCGGCGGGGATCCGTCCGGAAGGGTCTGGCCCCTCTTCGTAGATTTCTCCGAGATGGCTCCAGTCACCCTGAGAAGCCCCTCCCTCGACGCCCAGGATGCCTTCGGCCGGGCCGAAGCCTCCGTTGGCCGCCTCCAGGTAGAGGCGACGCAGCAAGGTCGGAAGGGCGAAGCCGATGGTCTTCTCAGCCTGCATGACCACCGCTGGCGTTGCCGGCGGGGGCAGCCCACCGGCCTTCGCGTAACCACGGACAACCGCGATGATCTCCTCATCCGTCACGCGACGAGCTTCTCAGGCTGGGCTTCCCTGCGGGAACACAGGTCGCAGCACGCTCAGGGACGAAGCCACCAGAGGTTAGAACTCAAGCTAATCGCCGGCGGGCCGCCCCGCTGAACTGATGTCCGCCCAGATGGTTTTCCCCGACGGCGGATGCGGGCGTACTCCCCCGTCGGCGGCGAGCGCAGTGACAAGGACCAGGCCCCGGCCTCCTTCATTGGCGATCTCGGCCATGATTCGGTGCCGTCAGCGAGGGCCCTGAGAGGCACGCTCGGCTATCAGCTCAAAGGCCTATAGGAGGGTCACGATGGGGCTACTCGACAGAGCTGACCTCCGCCCAGACCGTCTTTCCGGAGGGCGGGTACGGCAGTACTCCCCAGCCGTCGGCCAGTGCGTCCACGATGACCAGCCCGCGCCCTCCCTCATCGGCAATCCCGGAAACGGCAGGAAGGCGATCGCCGCGCGGATCCGTGACCTCGATCCGCAGCCTGGAGCCCTGAAGGAGGACCAGACTCAGCCGGAAGCCCCGGCCTGGCAGACATCCATGCCTGACGGCGTTCGTGGCCAGCTCGGCGACGACCACCGCGGCGGCTTCCGCGCGCTCACTGTCGGGCGGCCATCCCCATTGCGCGATCTGCTCGACGGCAAGCAGTCGCGCGAGCCGCGCGCCGCGCCGCGTGGCGCTGAGCAGCTGGGTGAACTGCGCTGCAGGTGTGGCCGGTTGGGGCGGCATGTGAGTCTGTACGGATTCGCTCTTCACATCATTCAGCGTGGCGGTGCACCAACGCGCTGACCAGCAGTGACGGAGGTACGGCGCCGTTGCGTACAGGTCCTGGCAGCTCCGTGTACCGGTGCCGGGCGCGACCCCCGCCGACCGGCCGCATTTGCCCTCGTACTCGTTCCTGGCGGGGTCAGCCCGAGTCCACGACGGCAGGGTGTTGCCGTAGTTCGTCAGCGATACGGGCTTGGTCTCCCTCGGCTGGCAGGCGCCAGCGGATGGATTGGGGGCAGGTGCGCCTCGCTGATCCCAGTCCGGACCGGTCAACTACTCTCACCCGGCCGGAAGTTTGATCGCCAGGACTTCCGTCCGACCCCTAAGCTGAGCACAGGTGTTCAAGACTTCCGGGGGCCGGTCAAGTGACCACAGCGTTAGGCACAAACACGATCACCCTTGCCTTGGTGGCGGGGTATGCCGGGTCGGGCAAGTCCGAGGGCGGGAAAGCTGCTGGCAGCCGCGACCGGTTGGGCGATGCTCGACAAGGACACGCTCAGCCGGCCGCTGACCGAGCGACTTCTGCTGGCCCTGGGCGGCGACCCGGACGACCGGCACAGCCCGACCTACCTCGAGCACGCCAGGCCCCTGGAATACGCGTGCCTGATGAAGGCCGCCTGGGAGAACCTCGAGTGCGGCATCTCCGTGGTGGCGGTGGCGCCCTTCCTCGCGGAGAGCGCCGACGCACAGTGGCCCGCTTCGAGACGTTGTGGGTGGACAGCGACGTTGAGTCCATGCGTGACCGCCTGATCTCACGCAACGCCTCGCGCGACACCTGGAAGCTGACCCACTGGCCGACGTACACGGGCAGATCGACATCGGTCTCCGGCCGGTTGTCCCCCACCACATGATCGACAACCGTATCGGCGCGTCCCGCCCTCTGGCCGAGCAGGTCGAGTCCATCGCGCAACGACTTCTGGGGGACGCGTGAGCGCAGTCGTCCTGTACGGACCGCCCACCTCGGGCAAGGACACCGTGACGGCAGCTCTGCGCGTCACCGATCCCCGCTTCGGCGCAACTCCCGCTCAGAGAGCCGGTGATGCCTCGTGAGGTGTGACGGTGGCCAACTTCTTCGCGTGAACACCAGGGCCCGTGGGCCACACGGAGGGGTGCCGTTTCGCTCGTACACCGTGCGGCCTTGCCGCCGAGCCGTAGCCTGCCGGAAGGGACCGGTACACAGCGTGTGCGTACCGGTGGCGGCGGCAGGCATCGTGCAGAACGGGGCGGGCACGGCATGGAGCTCATGGGCCCGGCGGACGACAACGACGAGGTCGAGGACGCGGCGGATCTGTTCCGCGTGATCGGCCGGCAGGTTCGGCTGCTGCGCGAACGGGCGGAGTTGACGCAGCGGGAGCTGGGTGAGCAACTCGGCTACAGCGAGGACCTGATCCGGTCACTGGAGCGCGGGCGCAGGACGCCGCAGGCGGAGTTCCTGGACGCGGCGGACGAGAGGCTGGGCGCGGGCGGGCTGCTGCGGGCGGCGAAGGAGGACGTGGCGAGGGCGAAGGCCCGGGCGCGGGTGAAGCATCCGACGTGGTTCAGGAGCTACGCCAAGTTGGAGGCGGATGCCGTCGAGGTTCACGAGTACGGCAGCCATGTCATCCCCGGGCTACTGCAGACCGAGGCTCACGCGCGGGCTCTCTTCGCCATGCGCAAGCCACTGCTCGATGAAGCAACCATCGAACAGCGCGTAGCCTCGCGACTCGCCCGCCAGGAGCTGCTGGCGCGCTGGCCGGCGCCAATCGTGACATGCATCGTCGAAGAGTCGGTTTTGCGCAGACCGATCGGCGGCGAGGCCGTACACAAGGAGCAACTGGAGACCTTGCTGAACCTCGGCCAGTTGAGGAGCCTGGAGCTGCAAGTCATGCCCACCAGACGACAAGAGCACGCGGGCATGGGTGGGCCCTTCATCCTGCTGACCCCCAAGTCCCGGCCACAGGTTGCCTATCTGGAGGTCCAGAACATCAGCAGGCTGGTCACCGATCCCGATGAGGTCCGTATCCTGGCCGCACGCTACGGCAGCATCAGGGCTCAGGCACTCACACCGTCCGAGTCCCTGGCTGCCATCAAGGAGTTGTTGGGAGAAGCATGAGTACCGATGGCGCAACAAGCCTCACGCCGTCTCTCGAGTGGATCAAGAGCTCGTACAGCTCCAACGAAGGCGGCGCGTGCATCGAAGTCGCCGCCACTGAGCAGGCCGTGCTTGTCCGCGACTCCAAGGACGTCACCCGGGCCCACCTGTCCGTCAGCCACCCCGGCTGGGCACGCTTCGTTCGGTACGCGGCAGGAGCCTGACTCCGCTCCATGGCCAGCCCCGCGTGGACGGACGACACGTCCGCTCCGTTCCAGCTCCTCTCCGGTGCCGCCTACTCGCCGGTGATCCTTCACGTCCCGCACTCCTCGCGGGTCATTCCCGAGTCGGTGCGTGACGGCATAGTGCTGGACGACCGTGCGCTCGAGCTGGAGCTGGACCACATCACCGACTCTCACACGGCCGAGATCGCCGCCGCGGCAGCGGAAGCCGCGACCGCCACCCCCTGGCGGTTCGTCAACGGCCTCTCCCGCCTCGTCATCGATCCCGAGCGCTTCCCCGACGATCGCGAGGAGATGCTGGCCGTCGGCATGGGCGCGGTCTATACGCACACCACGCACCGCGAGCTGCTCCGCCCGCCGGGCGTGGATCCCCGGCCGCTGATCGAGCGGTACTTCCGTCCCTACGCGGAGGCGATGACCGCGGCGGTCGGCGAGCGGCTGGCTGCGACGGGGCGGGCCGTCGTCATCGACGTCCACTCGTATCCCACCGAGCCGCTGGCCTACGAGCTGCACGGCGACGGGCGGCGGCCCCCGGCCTGCCTGGGTACGGACGGCTTCCACACCCCTGCGGAGCTGCTCGCCCACGCCGAGAAGGCGTTCGCCGGCTTCGGCGGCACGGGGATCGACAGCCCCTTCGCCGGGACGTATGTGCCACTGAAGTACTACGGCAAGGACCCGCGCGTCAGCGCCCTGATGATCGAGATTCGCCGGGACACGTACATGTCGGAACCCGGCGGGGCGGCAGGCCCCGGTCTCACCGCCCTCGCCGCCGCGCTGGCGGGTCTGGTCGACGCGCTGTCGGCGTGAGTCAGAACCTCGTCCGGGTCAGGACCACGCCCGCCCCGCCGCCCATGTGGCCAGTTCGTCCTGTGCGCCTGTCAACAGGGCGGCCGAGGGCACCGTCGCGCCGTTCGTCACCAGGGCGTAGTGCACGCCGCCCGCGTTCTGCGCGGTGAGCAGGAGGCGGCGGCTGCCTGTCCCGCCCGGCTCCGGGGCGACGGCGATCGGTGTGCTTCGCGTGTACGCGGGAGGTCCGGCGACCGTGCCCAGGTCGGAGACCACCGTCGTGCGGGCATTGTCGAAGGACGCGGGCAGGTGCAGTTCGGTGGGGGCGGCGGTGCCGTCCGAGCGCCACAGGAGGAGGCCGTACTGGCCTGTGCCGACCAGCTCGGCGACCCGCGGCAGCGACTTCGGTACGGGATTCCAGGTGAGGGTCGTCGAGCCGTCGCGTGAGCGATCCTCGTAGGTGAAGGCCAGGGCGTGGCCCGCGGTGGCGCTTGGGTAGAGGCGGTCCAGCAGCCGGGCGTCCTGGCGGAGCACCGCCGTGCCCGAGTCGTCGAGGCGGACGGCCGACAGGTCCTCGTCGTTCCAGGCGTCGGCCGCTGTCAGGACCTTGTCGGGATTGCCGTTCATCAGCTCGTGGTGACGGCCGTTGTAGATGTCCCACTGCCATTGCGTGCCGGACAGCACCGGTCCCGAGTCCTGAGGGCGGGACCACCAAGCGGCACCTGGCAGCCGGGAGTCCAGGGCTTGATACATCGCCTTGCCGACCGTCGGGGCCTTGTCGGAGACACTCCCGGTCAGCGGATGGCCGAACTCGCTGACGACCGCCGCCGTGCCCGCGCCGGCCGCGCGGTCGCGGACGGTGCCGAAGTCTTTGGCGTACTGTCCGTCGGCGGCCTTGCCCCACATGAAGATGCCGGAGATGGCCTTCTGATCGTAGAAGTGGGTGTTGAAGACATATCGGGGCCCGATGGCGCCTGCGTCGAGCAGCCCGCCCTCCTGCTTCTGGAAGGCGAGGTTGGCGTTCCAGAAGAGGTTCGGTTCGACGAAGGCGGGCTTGTTCCGCCAGCCGGCCGCGTCCATGCGCGCGCGGAACTTCTCGTAGAAGGGCCAGAGCAGCTCGCGCTCCCAGGCCCGGCTGGACTGGCCGGAGTCGTACGAGCCCGCGTGCGGCTCGTTGTACGGATCGAAGCCCGCGACCGCCGCGAACTCCGCGCCGCTGAGGTGTTCGGCGAAGTACGCCATGGCGGTCTGGGCGGTCGCGAGGAAGGCGTCCTGGACGCCGCCCTTGTTGTGCCAGAAGTCGTACGTCGCCCGCTTCACGGCTTCGTTCTGCGTGATGTTCTGTCCCCAGAACAGGCAGATGCCGCACGACTCCCGCGGGTAGCCGCCCGCCTCGACCGCCCACTTGGGGGCGCCGTCCCCGGTGTACCAGCTGCCCTGGTTGAACAGGTGCCGGGAGTAGAGGTCCTGGTGGAAGTCGGGATAGACGCGGATGCCTGCCTTGAGGAAGGCGCGCAGCTGTGCGGTGGCGGCGGCGAGATAGGTCCGGTTCGCCTGGCCCCGCACGGGTTCGGCGTGAGCCCATGACAGCAGGAAGCGGACGGTGTTGCCGCCGCCGAGCGCACGCAGGGCGGTCGCTGACTTCTCGGCGTCGGCGACGGATGCGAAGGGCAGTCCGCCGTTCTCCTCCAGCTTGGTCTCGCCGGAGACGTTGTACCCCCGCAGGACCACCTCGCGGCCGAGGCCGTCGGTGAAGCGGCCGCCCTCGACCGTGAAGGCGGCCGCGGCCGGCTCGTCGAATCAGAGGGAGTCCGGGGCGGGCGCTGCCGCGGACGGGGCGCCCCCTGTGGTCAGGGACGCGGTCATGAGGACGAGGAGACCGGTCAGACGCGCGCGCATCTTCGACATGCCCATGCTCATCACAGTTCCTGACGTACCGTCAGACTGTCAACGGTTGCACCACGAGCGACGCACGAGACGACACGAGACGACACGACACGACACCGGGAGCAGCGACCCCGGGTGGCACCAAAGACCAAGGTATCCACAGGTAACCGAGGTATCCGCAGGTAATCGACCATTCCCCTCACATCCGAGTGCATTTCCGTTATGCGGTTATCTTCGCTTCTCCGATTCGCCGAGCCATTTCCTCCGCAATGCCGGACCTCCGTAATACCGCCACCTTGGCGCGGCCCAACACCTTCTGCACACGTCCCGGAAACACTCCCTCCACATGGACGCGTGCGCACGTACGACACCTGACACGAGGTTGCGTTCTTCGGTGAATCTGCACACCGAATGCGCAGCCGCCACATCCCCTCCCGCGGACCTTCCTCACCCTGACCAGCCCATCCACCCTTTGATGCGGTAATGTCCAAATTCCTGGCCAAGTGGGAGTCAGCCAAAGGGAATTACGGTGGCTCACTCTGTGAAGAAGATGGCACCAAGCCATGGACATACGTGCACGTCAGGTAATTCGACGGCTGCCTTTCGCCCGCATCAGCAGCTGTCCGATTGGCTGCGCAACGCGCCTGCGTGCTTTGATCCTTCGCACTGCGGGGAGCCGAAAGACTCAGTCGCAGCATTCGAGATATCCATGCGAAGGGAACCCCCTCATGAACTCCACCCCCCAGGTTCAGACCCAGGAAATCTCCGACAGCGACCTGGACAACGTGTCCGGTGGCCTGGTGGGCCAGGCTGCCGGCGCCGTGCTCGGCACCGTCGACTCCGTCGTCCCGGTCTCCGGCGTCGTCGGTGCCGCCTCCGGCACCGTCGGTTCCGTCGTCGGCACCGCCGAGGGCCTCACCGGCCTGAACACCTCCGGCGTCACGGGCCTGGTCGCCGGTCTCTGAGCTGGTCGTGTGCCGCTCAGCGGCGCATCTCCAAGCGGTGACTACGGCTCGTCGGCGTCCCCTCCTTGCCGACCGGCCGGACCATATGCCCCGGATCCACCCCAGGGTCCGGGGCATACGGCCGCCGCCCGGCGCTGCCACACCAGGCGCGCCGAATACCCGTCATCAGCACCACCGCAGTTGAGGGAAGAGTGTCGTGCAGTTCCGCCAACAGGCCCTTTCCAAGCTGCAATCGCCGGAAGAAATCGATCTGCCGGTGCGTTTCGCCCGCCCCCAGGGGTGGCTCGTCCTGGCCGTCACGGTCGTCGTCATGATCGCCGCATCCGCCTGGGCGGTCACCGGCACCGTGACCTCCACACTGAGCGCGCCCGGAATCCTCACCCACGCCCAGGGCAGTTACGTCCTCCAGAGCCCCGTCGCGGGCCAGGTCACGGATGTGCTCGCCGAAGAGGGCAAGAGGGTTTCCGCCAACGCTCCCCTGGTGAAGCTCCGTACCGCCGAAGGCAGCGCCGTCGTCCGTACGATCGCCGCAGGCCGGCTGACCGCCCTCGTCGCCACGATCGGCTCCGTGATCACGACCGGAGCGGATGTGGCAGCCGTGGAGAAGATCGAGAAGACGGACGACCCCCTGATGGCCGTCCTGTATGTGCCCGCCGACAGCGGATCGACGGTGCCCGTGGGCGCTTCGGTCGATCTCACCGTGCAGTCGGTGCCCACCCAGCAGTACGGCGTGCTGCGCGGCCGGGTGAAGGCGGTCGCCCGGACCGCCCAGACCCGCCAGCGGATCACCGGCTTCCTCGGCAGCAGCCAGCTGGGCGAGCAGTTCTCGAAGAAGGGCCAGCCCGTGGCGGTCCTGGTGCGTCTCGATCCGTCCTCGCGCACCGAGTCCGGCTACACCTGGTCGTCCGCGGAAGGTCCGCCGTACGCCCTCGACTCCATGACCCTGGCCACCGGCGCCATCCGGCTGTCCGAGCAGCATCCGATCGACTGGCTGCTGCCATGACCGCGCAGCAGCAGCTGCCGCCGGCGGGCGGCCGCGGACGCCATCGCCCGGAGGGAGCTCCGGTCCCGCGGCGCGGCGCGCGCCGCGCCGGCCCGCCGCCCAGGGCGAAGAAGCAGAAGGCCAAGAAGCAGAAGACCGTTCGCACCCCCACCGTCCTCCAGATGGAGGCACTGGAGTGCGGCGCCGCCTCGCTGGCCATGGTGCTCGCGCACTACGGGCGCCATGTGCCGCTCGAGGAGCTGCGTATCGCGTGCGGTGTCTCCCGCGACGGCTCACGCGCCAGCAACCTGCTCAAAGCGGCGCGCAGTTACGGTCTGCAGGCCAAGGGCATGCAGATGGAGCCGGCGGCGCTGGCCGAGATGCGGGCGCCGGCGATCCTGTTCTGGGAGTTCAACCACTATGTCGTCTACGACGGCATGGGACGGCGGTTCGGCCGCCGGGGCGTGTACATCAACGACCCCGACAAGGGCCGCCGCTTTGTGGCGATGGAGGACTTCGACACCAGTTTCACCGGTGTCGCGCTGATCTTCGAGCCCTCCGACAGTTTCCGCCGGGGCGGCCGTAAGCCGGGGATCATGGGCGCCGTGCCCGCGCGGCTGCGCGGTACGACGGGCACTCTGCTGGCGGCTCTGCTCGCCAGCCTCCTGCTCGTCGCGGTCGGCGCCGCGATGCCGGCGCTGAGCCGTACGTACATCGACATGTTCCTGATCGGCAATCAGACCTCGCTGCTGGGACCCCTGTTCGCCTCGATGGCCGTGATGGTGGCGCTCAGCGCCGTGCTCACCGGCCTGCAACAGGCGAACCTGCTGCGCGGCCGCATCATCTCGTCCACGCTCAGCAGCGCCCGTTTCCTGCGGCATCTGCTGAGACTGCCGGTCACCTTCTTCGCCCAGCGCAGTCCGGCCGACCTGGTGCAGCGGCTGCAGTCCAATGACGCGGTCGCCGAGACGCTGGCGCGGGACCTCGCCGCCGCGGGCGTGGACGGCGTCGTCGTCATCCTCTACGCCCTGCTGCTGTGGACATACGACCCTCAACTCACCGTCATCGGCGTGGCGATCGCCCTGCTCAATGTGGTCGCGATGCGCATCGTGATCAGGCTGCGGGCCACCAACACCCAGAAGCTGCGCGCGGACAGCGCACGGCTCACCAACACCTCGTACACCGGTCTTCAGCTGATCGAGACGATGAAGGCCACCGGCGGTGAGAACGGGTACTTCCGGCGGTGGGCGGGGCAGCACGCGACCACGCTGGAGGTACAGCAGCGGCTCGGTGTGCCGAGCGCCGCGCTCGCCGTCGTCGCGCCCACCCTCGCGACCCTCAACAGCGCGCTGATCCTCTGGATCGGCGGACTGCGGGCTGTGGAGGGCCATATCTCGATCGGTCTGCTCGTCGCCTTCCAGGCGCTGGTGACGCGCTTCACCGCACCGATCACCCGGCTGAACGGAGTGGCGGGCAGGATTCAGGACTTCGCCGCCGATGTGGCCCGGCTCAAGGATGTCGAGAACTTTCCCGTCGACGCGCTGTACTCACGCCGCGAGCAGGACGCCGGCACCCGAAGGCTCAAGGGCCATGTGACGCTGGAGAACATCACCTTCGGCTACAGCCCGCTGGACAAGCCGCTGCTCACCGGCTTCTCGCTGACGGTCGGACCTGGGCAGCAGGTCGCGCTCGTCGGCGGGTCGGGCAGCGGCAAGTCCACCGTCTCCCGGCTGATCTCCGGCCTCTACAGCCCGTGGGAGGGGACGATCCGTATCGACGGGCAGCGCCTGGAGGACATTCCCCGCAGTGCGCTGGCCGCCTCTGTCTCCTTCGTCGACCAGGACGTCTTCCTCTTCGAAGGCACCGTCCGGGACAACGTGGCGCTGTGGGACCCGTCGATACCGGACGAGGCCGTCGTCACCGCGCTCAAGGACGCAGCCCTCTACGACGTGATCGCCCGGCGGCCCGACGGCATCCACAGCCGGGTCGAGCAGGACGGCCGTAACTTCTCCGGTGGTCAGCGCCAGCGGCTGGAGGTCGCCCGGGCGCTGGTCCGGCGGCCGAGCATCCTCGTGCTCGACGAGGTCACCAGCGCCCTGGACGCGCAGACCGAGCAGGTCATCATCGACAATCTGCGGCGGCGCGGCTGCGCGTGCGTCGTGATCGCGCACCGGCTGAGCACGGTGCGCGACAGCGACGAGATCGTGGTGCTCGACCATGGTTCTGTCGTCGAACGCGGCAGGCACGAGGAGCTGGTCGCCGCCGGGGGTCCGTACGCCGAGCTGGTCAAGGAGCACTGACGTGGCATCCGTTCACCCGTCCGCGGTCGCGGGACCGGGCGAGTTCGACGCGGTGACCCACGCGCTGGGCGGCCTCGGCACACCCGTCGACTGCACCGGGCTGCGCAGCCTGGTGCTGGAGGGGCCGCAGGTGCTGTGGCTCGTCGTCGGCGGGGCGCTGGATCTCTTCGCGGTCGACGCCGCCCAGCAGGGGCACTGGCACTTCCTGGGCCGTCTCGAAGCGGGCACGCTGCTGCTCGGCCCGGTGGACGGCCCGCGGCACACCCTGCTCGGCAGGCCTTCGCAGGACTGTCTGCTGCGCCGGATCCCGCTGCGTGAGCTGTACCGGCCGGAGTACGGGACGTACGGGACCGAGTACGGGACGTACGACACCGGGCAGGGGACGTACGGCACCGGGGAGGGCGAGTACGGCACCGGGCAGGGCACGTACGGCACCGGACACGCGGCGTACGACGACACCGGCTACGCAACGCCCCCCACCGGCTATGAGGCGCAGCCGAGTCCGCTGGAGTACGCCTTCGCTCTCGGCACCGGGCGGGGCCTCGGCGTCCTGTTCCAGGCTCCGCTCGACAGCCGGCCCGCGAGCGAAGAGGCCGTGGCCGACGACGACATCCTGTGGATGCCGGTCTCCCCCGGCAGCGTCCAGTACGGCGCCGCCTACAGCACGGAGGCGGCCGGGGACCTGCTGGTCGACGCCGCGTTGTGGCAGCAGATGGTCAACCAGCAGTACCGGCTGCTGTCCGCGGTGGACCGCTGGATCGAAGAGCTGGAGCGCGCGCACGAGGACCGGACGGCCGCCGGCATCAAGGCGGGCGAAGCGGTCCGTGCGCGGGCCGACCAGGCGCTGCTGGCCTCCATCGGCAGGCCGGAACGGGCCGGCCGGGCGTCCACCGGCCCTGACGCGGTGACCGACGACGCCACGTTCGCAGTCTGTCGGCGGGTCGCGGAAGCCGCCGGGATCACACTCTCCGAACCGTCGAAGAGCGCGGCTGTGGGCGACCGCATCAGTCCGGTCGAGCGGATAGCGGTCGGCTCGCGGATCCGTACCCGCGCGGTCAGACTCGACGGTCGCTGGTGGCGTACGAACACCGGTCCTCTGGTGGGCCATTGGGCCAAGTCGGGAGCCCCGGTCGCGCTGCTGTGGCACCGTGGCCGGTACGAAGCGGTGAACCCGGCATCGGGACTGCGGATACGCATCGGCAGCAACAGCGCGGAGGAACTCGAACCGCGCGCCGTGATGTTCTACCGCCCGCTGCCGGAACGGCCCATGACCGCCTGGCGTCTGCTGCGCTTCAGCCTGCGCGACACCCGCATGGACCTGCGCAATCTGGCGCTCGCCGGGCTGGTGACGGTGGGGCTCGGCGCGCTGGTGCCGATCGCGACCGGACAGGTGCTCGGCGTGTACGTGCCGACGGCCGAGACGAACCTCATCGTCCAGGTCGCACTCGCCGTCATGATCGCCGGCATCGTCTCCGCCGCTTTCATGCTGCTGCAGAACCTCACCATTCTGCGGATGGAGGGACGTATCGAGAGCGCGCTGCAACCGGCTGTGTGGGACCGGCTGTTGCGGCTGCCGACGAGGTTCTTCACCGAGCGCTCGACCGGAGAGCTGGCCAGTGCGGCGATGGGCATCAGTGCCATTCGCCGGGTGCTGTCCGGCATCGGCCCGGTCGCCGTCCAGGCGAGCACGGTCGGCGCGATGAACCTCGTACTGCTGCTCTGCTACAGCGTTCCGCTGGCGCTCGCCGCGATCGCCATGCTGATCCTCATCGGAGCCGTGTTCCTCGGGATGGGCCTTTGGCAGCTGCGGTGGCAGCGACAGCTCGTCGAGCTCGGCAACAAGCTCAACAACCAGGCGTTCCAGACCCTGCGCGGGCTGCCCAAGCTGCGCGTCGCCGCGGCGGAGAGCTTCGCGTACGCCGCCTGGGCGCGGGAGTTCGCCCGCTCGCGTGAACTCCAGCAGCGCGCCGGCCGGATCAAGAACCTGACCACGGTCCTCGACGCGGTCTATTTGCCGCTCTGTTCGCTCACCATGTTCATGCTGCTGGCCGGTCCTGCCCGCGGCAGCATGTCGGCCGGGGAGTTCCTGACCTTCAACACCTCCGTGACGATGCTGCTGACCTCCGTCACGCAGGTCTCCGGGGCGCTGGTCTCTGCCGCTGCCGTACTGCCCATGTTCGAGCAGATCAAGCCGGTATTCGACGAGGCCCCGGAGGTCCGCGTCGCCAGCGCCCAGCCCGGCGCCCTGACCGGTGCGATAGAGGCCAGGAAGCTCTCCTTCCGTTACTCCGACGAGGGCCCCCTGGTCCTCGACGAGGTGTCCCTGCAGGTGCGGCCGGGCGAGTTCGTGGCGATCGTCGGCCCCAGCGGATGCGGCAAGTCGACGCTTCTGCGCCTGCTCATCGGCTTCGACAAACCGGCCTCGGGCAGCGTCCTGTACGACGGCCAGGACCTCTCCGCCCTGGACCAGGCTGCCGTCCGCCGCCAGTGCGGTGTGGTCCTGCAGAACGCACAGCCGCTGACCGGCTCGATCCTGGACTGCATCTGCGGCGCCGAGTCCTTCTCCCAGGAAGAGGCCTGGGAGGCCGCCGAGATGGCGGGCCTGGCCGAGGACATCAAGCGCATGCCGATGGGCCTGCACACCATGATCTCGGCCGGCGGCGCGGTCTCGGGCGGCCAGCGCCAGCGCCTGATGATCGCCCAGGCCCTGATCCGCCGCCCGCGCATCCTGTTCTTCGACGAGGCGACCAGCGCGCTGGACAACGAGACCCAGCGCATCGTGATCGAGTCCACGCACCGGCTGAGCGCCAGCCGCGTGGTGATCGCCCACCGGCTGTCGACGGTGATGGACGCCGACCGGGTGATCGTGATGTCGGACGGCCGCGTGGTGGAGCAGGGCCGCCCGGCAGACCTGCTCGCCAACGCGGGCGGCGCGCTTCACGAACTGGTGCGCCGCCAGATGACATGAGCCGGCGGGCCCGTGGAGCCGGCCGGCACTAGTCGGCCGCGCTGTCCAGGTGCGGCAGGTAATGATCGAGGCGTTCCCGCTTGGTCCACAGATACGCCATGTTCTCTTCGCGCGGCGGTATCAGCAGCGGAACCTGCTCGGTGATCTTGATTCCGTGCCGCAGCAGCGCCTCGAGCTTGAGCGGGTTGTTCGACAGCAGCCGCACGGATTGCACACCGAGGTCGTGCAGCATTTCCGCCGCCACCCGGTAGTCGCGGGCGTCGGCCGGGAACCCCAGCGCGAGATTCGCCTCGACGGTGTCCAGCCCCTCCGCCTGGAGCTTCATGGCCCGCAATTTGGCCAACAGGCCTATCCCTCGCCCTTCGTGACCCCGGAGGTAGACGAGAATGCCGCGTCCTTCCGTCACGATGGCGTGCAGCGCGGCGGACAGCTGATCGCCGCATTCACAGTGCTTGGACCCGAAGACATCTCCGGTCAGACACTCCGAATGCACGCGGGTAAGCGCTCCGTCTTGCTCGGCATCGCCGTATACCAGCACCATTTGTTCGTCCCCGCTTTCGCGGTCCAGGTAGCCTACGGCGAGGAAATCGCCGTACGTGGTGGACAGCCGGACATCCACCACTCGTTCGGCACCCGATGGACGAACACTGTGGCCGAACACGCCATCACTTTCTGTCATGACCCCGATCCTATCTGGCAAGCTCACGGCAGCGTGAGCGAAAATGACGAAGAAACATCAACTGGCCGCCCGTTTCATCACGTTCGACCATGGGCGGGCAGAGCGAACAACGAAAGGCCGGAAAGACATGAGTGGTTCGGAAACGCCACAGGCATCGGGCTTGTTGCCATGGGACTCCACGGAGGACGTGCGGACCCAGCAGGCCGACGTCGCCATCCTTCCCATAGGCAGCTTCGAGCAGCACGGCGCGTTTCTTCCGCTGGTGACCGACACGGTCGTCGCCTGCACCATCGCCCGGGAGATCGCCGCGGTCCATCCGGTTCTCCACCTTCCTCCCCTCACGATCTCCTGCTCGCACGAGCATGCGGCCTGGCCGGGAACCGTCAGCATTTCCGCCGCGACCCTCTACGCCGTCGTACGGGACATCGCCGACTCGCTCCGCCGGTCCGGAGTCGGTTCCCTGATTCTGGTCAATGGGCACGGCGGAAATTACGTACTGCGCAACGTAGTTCAGGAATCCGCCGGCAGCGGAATCCGTATGGCGCTGTTCCCGGGCTCGGCGGACTGGGACGCCGCACGGGCCGGGGCCGGTGTGCAGACGCCGTCGCAAAGCGATATGCACGCGGGTGAAGTGGAGACATCCATTCTGCTGCACGCCCATCCCGAACTGGTCCGTCCCGGTTATGAAACCTCCGATTTCCTGTCCGACGACCGTAAGCATCTGCTCACTCTGGGCATGCCTGGATACACCAAGTCCGGTGTCATCGGCCGTCCGTCAATGGCGTCCGCCGAGAAAGGCAAACAACTGCTGGCCGGACTTGTCGAATCCTTCGGTGAGTACGTCTCGCTGCTCGCCCGGGGGGAGACGCGATGACCGGTCGGGGCGGAGCACTCGACGCGGCAGCGGCCTGGGAGCGGCTGCGCGGCATCCGGTCCGAGCCGGACGCCGAGGCCGCGGGTCTTGTCCGGAGCGCGGACGGCGGACGGCGCTGGCGGCAGGACGCCACACCAGAGGCGGAGATGCTCGCCGACCTCTACCTCCCGCTGTGCCTGGCCGGTCCGCACCTCACTTTCGCCCAACTCGGCCAGAGCCTGGACGGTTTCATCGCCACGCGTACCGGCGACGCCGACTACGTCACCGGGGAGGAGGACCGCCGTCATCTGCACCGCCTGCGTGCACTCGCCGACGCGGTGGTCGTCGGGGCCGGCACCGCCGTCGCGGACGACCCGCAACTGACCGTGCGTGCCTGCCCCGGGGACAACCCGGTGCGCGTCGTCCTCGATCCGCACGGTCGTGTACCGCTGACGCACCGGGTGTTCACCGACGGTTCAGCCCCGACCCTGTGGGTGGTGGGCTCGGCCGGCGAGCACCACAGGGCGGTCACGGACGGCGACGGCGTCGGCGACGGCGTCGACGTGCTGGTCCTCCCGGACCGTGATGCGTTCGCCCCGAGCCGCCTGGTGCAGGCGCTCGCGCGGCGCGGCCTGGGCCGGGTGCTGATCGAGGGCGGCGGCGTCACCGTGTCGCGTTTCCTGCACGAGCAGGCACTGCACCGGCTCTACGTCACCGTGGCACCGGTCCTGCTCGGCGACGGCATACCGGGGCTCCGCTTCGCCGGTCAGCCGGTGATGCGCGACGCGCTCCGCCCTCCGGTGCGACGTGCCGCCCTCGGCGAGGACACGCTCTTCGAGCTGGACTTGGGGACGCCGCAGGCGGGCGAGCCACTGGCCGGCCAGCACCCCGGCACCGGGCAGGCTCGCGGCGAAGGTGAGCACTCCATAGACCACGGCGACGGTCAGCCCCTGAGCCGCGCCGAGGCCGGCGGCGCCGAAGGCCCACGCGGTGACGCCTTCCCTGGGTCCCCAGCCACCGAGGTTCAGCGGCAGGGCCATGGCGAGCAGCGCAAGCACCATCAGGGGCACCAGCTCGGCGAACGGCGCCGTTGACCCCGCGGCCCGGGCGGCGAGAAGGAACGTGCCGAGGTGCCCCGCCAGCACCACGACGGACGAGATCACCACTCCCGGCCAGCTTCTGCGGGCGAGCAGCCCGAGGCGCGCTTCGGCCAGCGCGGCCCGGACCGCGCGGTTCCATCGCGCTGTGCCCGGCTTCCCGCGGAGCCGGGCACGGAGCCGGACGCCCACCGCGATGGCCAGGGCACACACCCCGGCGAGGGCCAGAGCGGTCCCCGGCGATGCGGCCAGGTCGCGCGGCCAGGCCAGGACCGGGGACGGCTGGGCGAGCAGGACCGTCACGCCGACGGCGATCAGGACCACCTGGCCCGCGGTCCGTTCGAGGACGACCGCGCGCACGCCACGGCCGACGTCATGCGTGTCCTGCCCGTGCCGCACAGCGCGGTGTACATCGCCGAGTACGCCGCCGGGCAGCGCCGCGTTCAGGAACAGCGCGCGGTAGTAGTCGGCGACGGCACGGCCCAGCGGCAGAGCGATGCCCAGGCCGCGGGCCACCACGCGCCAACGCCAGGCGCTGAACACGGTGGTGAGCAGGCCGAGAGCGAGAGCGGCCAGCAGGGTGGGGCCGTCGATCCTGCGCAGCCCGTCCAGGAAGGCGCCGGCGCCCAGCCGCCACACCAGCACCACGAGGATGCCCGCTCCGGCGAGGGTGCCGAGACGGGCCCGTACTGTCTGCGCGCTCATGAGGCCCCGCCCGCCGACCGGGGCAGTGCCAGCAGATCGCTGTGGTGCACCACCACCCGCAACTGGCCGGCTTCACACGCCGCCAGGCGGCGCCGCAGATACGCCTCGGCGCGCGACGCGAGGGCGGGGCGCTGGTCACAGGCCGCCCCGACCCAGCCCCGTAGCCACTCCGCCGTCAGCGCCGACTCATCGGCGCCGAGCCGCCACGGGCTCGGGTCCGCCCGTACCGTCGCACCTTGCCGTGCGAAGGCCTCGGAGGCCGCCGTGACTGCGTCGGGCCCGAGCAGGCCGTCACGGCGCTGGTGGGCGTTGAATGCGGCGGCGATCTCGGCATCCATCGGTTCAGCCGGTGTCAGCTTGACCCGCCCGACCACGGAGAGCGCCAGCAATGCCGGGCATCCGGCCCTCGCGCAGGCCTTCGCGAGCGCGTCCACGTCGTCGCGGGTGAGCACGTCAAGCAGAGCGGAGGCCGTCAACAGCGAGGTGCCGGCCAGGTCTTCAGCGGTCAGGCGGCCGATGTCACCGTGTTCGGCGGCGACCGTCACGGGGATGCCGTCAGCCGCCGTACGGGGCATGCGTACGGCGGCCAGCTCGAGCAGAGCGGGGTCGCGGTCGTGCAGGATCCAGTGCTGGGGGCCGTTCAGTCGCGGTACGAGCCAGCGTCCCATGGAGCCGCTGCCGCAGCCGAGATCGCGGATCACCAGCCCCTCCTCCCCTTGCTTGAGGTTCCTGAGCAGCGGTTCGAGGAGTCCGGCCGCGCGGGCGGCTGCGTCGGCGCCCTCCCGCAGCTCCAGCCACTCGGGGGCGTATCCAGGCGCGTCGGTCGTACTCACGCGGCCCTCCGGGGTTCGAGGATGAGCTGTTCGAGCGCGCCTGCCAGCTTCCGCGAGGTCGTCTGCCACCCGTCCAGTGCGGTGCGCCGGTCGTGCGCGGCCGCCTTCAGCCGACGGCGCAGGGCGGGATCGCCGAACCAGCGGCGCAGCGCGGCCGGGAGTGCCGCCGGGTCCTCCGACGGTACGAGGATGCCCGGCACGCTGCCGTCGGGCGCGCGCCCGACCGCCTCCGGGAGACCGCCAACGGCTGTCGCCAGCACGGGAATGCCGCGCGCGAGGGCCTCGGTGGCGGCCATGCCGTACGTCTCGGCGTACGAGGTGAGCACCATGAGGTCGGCGGCGGCATAGCTCGCGTCGAGCTCCGCACCGGCCTGGGGTCCCACAAGGCTCACTCGGTCGCCCAGGCCGTACTCCTCGATCAGCTCCCTCAGCCCGGCGACATAGCCGGGGTCCTGATCGAGGCCGCCGGCGCATACGCAGTCCCAGGGCAGGTCCGCGACGGCCGCGAGTGCCTTCACCAGCCGGTACTGCCCCTTGCGCGGGGTCACCGCGGCCACGCACAGCAGCCGCGAAACGCCGTCGGTGCCGGGCGCCGGGGGCTCGATGTCGGCGCCGGGGGCGGCGACATGAACCCGGCCGGAGGCGAGGCCGTGGTGGGCCACGAGTCTGCGGGCCGCCCACTCGCTCGTCGCCACGACCGCCGGAACGGCGCGCAGAGTTTCGCGTTCCAAGGCGTCCAGAGCCGCCGCCCGTGCGGGGGCGAGTCCTTTCTCGTCGCCCAGCGGCAGGTGCACCAGCACCGCCAGGCGCAGCCGTTCGGCCTCGGGGACGACGATGTCCGGAACGGCGCAGGCGACGAGTCCGTCGAGGAGGACTACGGTGCCGTCCGCCGGCTCCGCCAGGACGCGGGCCAGTTCGGCGCGGGCGGCCTCCGCGGGCTGTGGCCAGCTGCCCGCGACGGCATGCTCGTGGACCTGCCAGCCGATTCCGGGCAGTTCCTGGCACACCCGGCGGTCGTAGACATTGCCGCCACTCGGCGCGGCCGGATCGTCGACGCCCCCGGGCATGACGATGTGCACCGAGGGCCCGCCGGCGCGGTTCACAGGGCGCGCTCGTAACTCGCCCAGGCGATATGTGATTCGTGCAGGGTGACGGTGATGCCGGCCAGGCCGTGGGCGCCCTCGCCCAGAGCCCCTGCGCGCACCCGGTCGGCAAGACGGTCGGCGATGACCTTGGCCAGGAATTCCGTACTGGTATTGCTGCCGGCGAAGTCGGGTTCGTCGTCGAGATTGCGATAGTTCAACTCGCCGACCACGGTGCCGAGTTCCTGGTTGGCCAGTCCGATGTCGACAACGATGTTGTCGGCGTCGAGCTCGGCGCGGCGGAAGGTGGCGTCCACGAGGAACGTCGCTCCGTGCAGGCGCTGCGCGGGGCCGAAGACCTCTCCGCGGAAACTGTGAGCGATCATGAGGTGGTCGCGGACGGTGATGCTGAACAACGGATGACCCTCCCAGGTGTAGCGGCACTTCGGACCCTGTAGTACGGCTGGCCTGTTCTCGTTGTTCAGGCCGGATCAGCAGCGGTTTCGTACAGAACGCGGTGGCACAGCCCCGGGAGCTCCCCGGAGGTGAGCCTCGGCAGCACCTCCGGCAGCTCCTCGAAGGCGCATTCGCCGGTGATCAGGGCGTCGAAGGCCGGGTCGGCCAGCAGGTCGAGCGCGAGCGCGAGGCGGTCGGCGTAGGTCCGGCTGGAGCGCCGTGCGGGGGACACCATCCCCACCTGGCTGCTGCGCACGACCAGGCGGCGGGAGTGGAAGGCCTCCCCCAGCGGCAGGCTGATCCGGCGATCGCCGTACCAGCTCATTTCGAGGACTGTCCCCTCCGTGGCGAGGAGTTCCAGTGAGCGCGCGAGTCCGTCCTCGGTGGCGCTGGCATGGATGACGAGATCGCAGTCGCCCGCGGCGTCCTCGGGGAGCGCGAAGTCGACGCCGAGCGCGCCGGCGATCCCGGCGCGCATGGGGTCCGCGTCGACGAGTTGCACGCGGACGGCGGGGTAGCGGGCGAGGACGGCGGCGACGCAGGCGCCGACCATGCCGGCCCCGACCACCGCGATCCGGTCGCCGATCAGCGGTGCGGCGTCCCACAGGGCGTTCACGGCGGTCTCCACCGTCCCGGCCAGCACGGCCCGCGTGGCGGGGACGTTGTCCGGCACGGGAGTCACGGCGCTCGCGGGGACCACGTAGCGGGTCTGGTGCGGATAGAGGCAGAAGACCGTACGGCCGAGGAGGTGCTGTGGCCCCTCTTCGACCAGGCCGACGTTGAGATAGCCGTACTTGACGGGCCCGGGGAACTCACCGTCCTGGAACGGCGCCCGCATCGCGGTGTGCTGGCTCTCCGGTACGCCACCGCGGAAGACGAGGGTCTCCGTTCCGCGGCTCACGCCGGAACAGAGGCTGCGCACCACGACGTCGTCGTCGGCCGGGGCCGGCAGGGCGACGTCCCGGATCTCCCCGTGGCCGGGAGAGCGGAGCCAGAAGGCTCGGGCGGCGCGCTGCATCTGCGTACTCCTGAACAATCGGGCGACGTTTGACGTACTGATCTTTAAGAAGCCGCGGCCACGGTACGCGGCACCATGGACTCTGTCACGCAGCCGGAGGGCGGCAAGGGTGGCCCTGAACAACACGTATGACAGGCGGCTGCTGCGCCAGGAGACAGCCGTCGGAGCGGGAGCGCAGGTACTTCTGCTGGCGCTTCTCGGCACGGCGATCGGCCTGGGGCCCGCGGGATGGCTGACAGGGCTGGCCTTCGCGCTCGTCACCTGGGGCGTGCTCACGCGCGCCGTGCACCGCGCCTGGCTCCGCTCCTTCGGTGCCGCCAACCGCGTCACCCTCGCACGGGCGACACTCGTCGGGGGCGTCACCGCCCTGGTCGCGGACTCTTTCGAGAGTCCGCCGCCGGTCACGCTTCTGGTCGCGCTCACCACGGTGGCGCTGATTCTCGACGCGGTCGACGGCAAGGTCGCCCGCCGCACCGGAACGGCTTCCCCCCTGGGCGCGCGCTTCGACATGGAAGTCGACGCCTTCCTGATCCTGGTACTCAGTATTTATGTCGCCACGTCGCTGGGCCCCTGGGTCCTGCTGATCGGCACGATGCGTTACGCCTTCGTCGCGGCGGCCCGGGTGCTGCCGTGGCTGAACGGCGCGCTGCCCGCGAGCACGGCCCGCAAGACGGTGGCGGCGCTGCAGGGGATCGTGCTCCTGGTGGTCGGCGCCGGAGTCTTCCCGCCCCTGGCGGCGTTCGCGGCGGTCTTCTCTGCGCTGGCCCTGCTCATCTGGTCGTTCGGACGCGACATCAGGTGGTTGTGGCGCGTCAGGGACCGGGGGGCTACTCCCGGAAACTAGGCAACACCGCCTCCAACAGGTACCTTTCGCTCCCTGAGTTGCATAGTGCGGCGCCCCCCGACACGGGGAAAGGGAGAGGCCCAATGCAAGGACACGGCTCTCCGTTCCGTGCCGAATTCCGTGCCGAACCGCCGCGGCCGGGGGGCCTCGCCGATTCTGCGTACGAGACTGCTGAGCGCGATCCCTCCCTGGTGCAGCTCTCCCGCCGGACGGGGACAGGGCCGAAGGACTGGGAGCCGGTCAGCGCGGAACAGTTCCGCGACGAAGTCATGGCTGTGGCCAGGGGTTTTCTGGCCAACGGCATCCGGTTCGGCGACCGGGTCGCGCTGATGTCCCGTACTCGCTACGAGTGGACGGTTCTCGCGTACGCCTTGTGGTCCGTCGGCGCCGAGATCGTTCCGGTCTACCCCACGTCGTCCATCGAGCAGGTGCGCTGGATCCTGAACGACGCCCAGGTCCGGGCCATCGTGGTCGAGCACGAGAACCATGCGATGACCGTGGCCGCGGCCTCCGGCGCGGAGACCGGGCTGTCCGCCATCTGGCAAATGGACCTGGGCTGTGTGTCTGCCCTGATCGACCAGGGCTACGGCGTGGACGATGATCTGATCCACCGTCACCGTGCCGCTGTCCTGCCGGACCAGGTCGCCGTGATCTGCTACACCTCGGGCACCACCGGAACGCCCAAGGGCTGCCTCATCACCCACGCCAATCTGGCCGCCGAATGCGACATCCTGCTCGAAGGCTGGGGCGGGATCATCGCCGAGCCGGGTGTGCAGCCGTCGATCCTCAACTTCCTGCCCGTCGCGCACATTTACGGGCTGATGGTCGTGGTCGCCTCGCTGCGCGGCGGCGTGTGCCTCGGCCACCAGCCCGATCTGACGCCAGAGGTGCTGCTCCCCGCGCTGGCGTCCTTCCGGCCCACCTTTCTCTTCGCCGTGCCGTACATCTTCGAGAGGATCTTCCACAAGGCCCGCCGTGCGGCCGAGGACGCAGGACACGCCAGCCTCTTCGACAGGGCCGCGGCCGTCGCGGTGCGCTACGCCGAGGCGGTGGAGCGGCACGCCGTCGGCTCGGGCCACGGTCCCAGCCCGTCCCTGAAGGTCGTGCACGCTGTGTACGACCGCCTGGTGTACAGCAAGTTGCGCGCTGTACTGGGCGGCCAGGTGCGCAACGCGGTGTCCAGCGGCTCGACCCTGCGCAGGGAGCTGGGGCTGTTCTTCGCCGGCGCGGGCATCACCGTCTACGACGGGTACGGCCTCACCGAGACGGCGGGCGGGATCACGGCCCAGCCGCCGGGATCGGTCAGATTCGGCACCGTGGGCCGGCCGATCCCCGGCTGCGCGGTACACATCGCCGATGACGGCGAGGTGTGGGTCCGCGGCGAAACGGTCTTCGCCGGCTACCTCAACAACCCCAAGGCCACCGAGGCGGTGCTGCGCGACGGGTGGTTCGCGACCGGGGACATGGGTCATCTCGACGGCCAGGGCTATCTCGTCATCACGGGCCGCAAAAAGGACGTCATCATCACCAGCGGCGGCAAGAGCGTTGCCCCACTGCCCCTGGAGGAGCAGCTGCGCCACCATCCGTTGATCTCGCAGTGCCTGGTCGTGGGAGACGACCAGCCGTACATCGCGGCCCTCATCACGGTGGATCCGGAGGCGCTGGCGCATTGGCAGAACCTCAAGGGGAAGCAGCCTGCGGATGTGTCGGCGATGACCGACGACGAGGATCTGCGGGCGCAGATCCAACGGGCGGTCTCCCGGGCCAACACCCGTGTATCGAGGGCCGAATCGATCCGCGCGTTCCGCATCCTGCCGAGCGAGTTCAGCGTGGCGGATGGGCTGATGACGCCGACACTGAAGCTGAAGCGGCGGGCGATCACGGGAGCGTACGCGGCAGACATCGATGCGCTGTACGCACTGAAGAAGCCCCACGGGCCGCCGAACAGGTGGGAAGGCTGAACCGGCCGATATCCAGGGTCCGATGAAGGAGATTCGTGTCGTCGGTCTTTCCGGAAGAGCGGCATTCAGGTTTATGCGTCAACGTAACCAGAAACCCTCAAGCGTCGGGGATATGACCTGCGGGTTGATGACAGCTGACGTGGTCGTTTTTCGGCGGAGAGAAAGCATATCCAGTCCCTGGAGCCACATCATTCACATCCCCGCAGGTCAGCCGGATTTCACAAGGCGCCACCGTCAGCTCCGAGCACACAAGCATTCGGCAAGCAAGCGGCGGACCCGGACTGACCTGAATGCGCGGCACGGTAAGTGAATAGCGGAGGGACTCATTTCGTACTATCACGCGGGCACTTGCCAGACCTACGGTCGCTTCGACACCGCACATTGACTGGAGAACTGCAGCAATGTGCGTCCGAATCGACCATTGGGGGTACCACTCGTGCGCAGACTCAGACAGGCACTTCTACCGCTGGCCACTGCCGCCATGCTGGCATTGGTCGGCGCGGGCCCCGCCGTGGCGGGCCCCGCCGCTCCTGCCGAGACCGGATCCGCCGCCGTCCCCGCAGGCAACGCAACCACCGCCGCCACTCCGCGGCTCGCCAGCGGTGCGCCGGTCGACTCGGCGGCCACCGCCGCCGCACTGGCCCGCTACTGGACGCCGGAGCGGATGAGCAAAGCCATCTCCCTCGACCGGATAGCCGCCTCGCCGCGCGCCGCCCAGAGCAAGGCCGGCCCCACCGGGCGGCCGGGATCGACCCCGCCCGCCACGGGACGGTCGGACACAGTCCGGCCGCTGGTCACCGAATCCGCCGCGGTGGGCAAGGTGTTCTTCACCAACCCGAGCAACGGCCTCAACTACACCTGTTCGGCCAGTTCCCTCAACAGCCCCTCCAAGCAGATGCTGATCACCGCCGGGCACTGTGTGCACGGGGGCAGCGGCGGCACCTGGATGACGAACTGGACCTATGCGCCGCGCTACCGGTCCGGTGCCCGTCCCTTCGGCACCTACGCCGCCAAGCAGTTCCGCACCTTCAACAGCTGGATCAGCAGCAGTGACCTCGGCCGGGACGTGGCGATGGTGACCACCTGGCCGCTCAACGGCAACAAGGTCGTCAATGTCACCGGCGGTCACGGACTGAGCTGGAACTACTCGCGCACCCAGGCCATGACCGTCATGGGCTACCCGGGCAACCGCGACGGCGGCCAGATCCAGTGGGCATGCCAGGGCACCACGCGAGCGGTGGGCGACGGCCGTATTGAACTCCAGTGTGACTTCGGCGGCGGATCGAGTGGCGGGCCGTGGCTGCGGGAGTTCAACGACGCCAACGGTCTGGGGTACGTCAACGGAGCGATGAGCACCCTCGCCACAGGCGGCTGGAACCGCAGCTCGTACTTCGACGACTCCGTCAAGGCGATGTTCGACGCCCAGGGCAGCGTCACCTGACTACCTGACAAGGAGCAGTCCAATGCGTCGCAGTAGCTTGAGCCGATGGGGCACCGCCGCCGCCCTGCTCACCGGAGTTGTGGCGGTGGCCGCATGGCGTACCGCCACGGCCGCGCCGGCCCCTGAGCCGCAGCCGGACTCCGGAACCACCAGCAGCGATGTGCGGCAGGGCCCCGACGAGGTGCGGGACTACTGGACGCCGGAACGGACGAAGGAAGCCCGGCCCGCCCCCATGCCGGAAGACGGCTGAGGACGGACGGCAAGCCGGCCAGGCCTGGCCATGACGGGCGCGGGCGGTGCGGGGAAGTCCCGCGCCCCCCGCGCCCGTTCGGACTGCGAGGGGTATTCGGGCCGGCAGTCAGGCGGGCATGCGCAGCACCGCTACCCCGGTGATCCGGTCCGCCGCCAGGTCGTCCAGGGCGGTGTCGGCGTCCTGGAAGTCGTACGGGGTCACCGTGGCCCGGAGCCGGTGGCCCGCCGCCGCGGCGAAGAGGTCCCGTCCGTCCCGGCGGGTGTTGGCGGTGACGCTGCGCACGCTGCGTTCGCGGAAGAGATGCCGTTCGTAGTCCAACGGCGGGATGCCGGTGAGGTAGATGCCCGCGATGCTCAGTGTCCCGCCGCTGTCGAGTGCCTCCAGGGCTACGGGGACGAGGTCGCCCGCCGGGGCGAAGAGGATCGCCGAGTCGAGCGGCTCCGGCGGCCGGGCGTCGGCGTCACCGGCAGAGGCAGCGCCGAGTTCCAGGGCGAGTGCCTGGGCGGCCTGGGACCGGGTGAGGACATGGACGACGGCGCCCTCGCCGATGGCGAGCTGCGCGGTGATATGGGCGGAGGCTCCGAAGCCGTAGACACCGAGCCGGCCGCCGGGAGGGAGGTCGGCCCGGCGCAGCGCCCGGTAGCCGATGATCCCGGCGCACAGCAGCGGGGCCAGCTCTTCGTCGGAGTATCCGCCGGGCAGTTCGTACGCGTAGGGCGCGGGGACGGTGGCGTACTGGGCATAGCCGCCGTCCGCGTCCCAGCCGGTGTAGACGGACGAGGGGCACAGGTTCTCCTGTCCTCGTGTGCAGTACCGGCACACCCCGCACGTCCGGCGCAGCCAGGGAATCCCCACCCGGGTACCGACCCTCGGCCCGGTGACCCGGGCGCCGACCGCGACGACTTCGCCGACGGCCTCGTGGCCGGGCACGACCCTCTCCCGGTGCGGCGGCAGATCGCCGTCGCGGACGTGGAGATCGGTGCGGCACACCCCGCATACGTGCACCCGGACCAGCACCTCGTCAGCCTCCGGCACCGGGACGGGCAGCTCGACGCGCTCGATCACTCCGCTGCGGGCGGCGCAGGCCACCCATGCCTGCATCGTCGTTGGAATTCCGCCACCCACCAGGGCCACCTCCCTGCACAACATCAGACCGCGGAGGGGGCCGATCCGTCGAGGCGCGAATGCACGGCGCGGACGTACGAACCCGGAAAACAGCTTGTGCGGGATGCCGTCTGTGCCCGAGGGGGACTCGACCACCAACGATATGGCCGTGATTACGCAAGGACGACTCGAGCGGCGAGATCCACCGGTGGCTCCACTGAAGCAGGCACGCACCGCTGTCATCCGCATCCGGAAGGTCGGCGTTCCGGGCGGGCGCCTGCGCTGCCGGCTGAGTCCCAGGGGCACCAGAGGGCCGCGTAAGCTCCGTCGGCCGCCTGCTGTCGACTCAGGGGCAGGGCATGCTCATGTAGATCGCCTGCTCGCCCTCGGATTCGGTGCCGTGGTAGAGGGCAGTGTCCAGTCCGCAGAAGGCGAAGCCCATCCGCCGGTAGGCGTGGATGGCCGGGGCGTTGACGTTGGTGACCTCCAGCCAGATGTGCCCGGCGCCGCGTTCGCGGGCGAATTCGACGGCGTGTCCCATCAGCGCACGGCCGATGCCCCGGCCCCGATGGTCCGGGGCGACCTCGATGTCCTCGATGGTCAGTCGGCGGTTCCACGGGGAGTGGGAGACGGCGGCGAAGCCGGCCAGGCCGCCGTCGGCGCCGACGGCGACGAAGGTGCGGCTGTCGGAGTCCTCGCTGTCGTCATCACCGTCGTCATCGCCGTGGGGCTCGTCCTCGGGGAAGACCTTGGTCAGGGGCGGGTCCACGGGGATCTCCCGGAACGCGAACCCGTCGTCGACTACCGCCACCCGAAAGACCGTGCTGGTGGTGAAGGAGCCGTCGAGGGCCTCGATGGCCTCGGCGTCCTCGGGCTGGGCGGCGCGAAACACGTAGGCCGTTTCGTCAACAGTGGTCATGGCACGACGCTACGACCGCTCCGACCGGGATAGGGCGAGTTCCAGCCGATGCGGATCCGGGCCGCGCTCGGCACGGCGGTCGCTGCGTCGCAGGCCCAGCACACCGCCACGGCCAGGGAGAGCACGGATGTGGCTGTGGCGAACACCCTTGCTCGGGAGCGCAGAAGCGCAACCGTGCGCGGCCGGGGTGGAGAAGAAGGCGCCGCTCTGCAAGGCCCTCGGCGTCGTGATCACGCACGAAAACGCAACGAGGACCGCGACCCTAAGGTCGAGGCCCTCGCGTCCGTATCGTCATAGCGAGTGTCCGAGGGGGGACTTGAACCCCCACGCCCGATAAAGGGCACTAGCACCTCAAGCTAGCGCGTCTGCCATTCCGCCACCCGGACTAGGTGACCGCCCCGGCTTCCCGCGGCGACGTGGACAACAATACCAGGGGATCGAGGCGCCCCTCACCTGCATATCCCGTGGTCAGTGGGGTGCAACCACCCCGATCGAGGTGTACGTTACGCGCCGGCACCGCTGCCGGTACAGCGTGTATCCACAGACAAACACACAGTGACGATACCTTCAGCTGTGTGAGTGATCGCAGGTATCGACGGCCCCGTGCGCTCTCCCCTCTGCGCGAGCATTTGCGGGACACCTTCTGGTTCGCGCCGACCCTGGCGCTCTTCCTCGTGTGCGTGCTGTGGAGCGCGGCGGACGCGCTCGACACTGAGATCCTGGAGAGGCTTCAGAAGGCCGGGGAGTACGACGACGTCCGGTATCTCATCGGGGTCGCCGAGGACGCCAAGACCATCGTCACCACCGTCAGCGCGGCGATGATGACCTTCATCGGTGTGGTCTTCAGCATCTCTCTGGTGGCCGTCCAGATGGCCGCCGGGAACTTCAGTCCCCGTATCGTGCGGATCTTCATCCGGAGCCGGATCAGCAAGCTCACCTTCTCCGTCTTCCTGGCGACGTTTCTGCTGTCGTTGCTGGTCCTGACGGCGTACGACAGCGAGACCAATCCGCGGCAGGTGGCCTCGGTCCCGATCGTGCAGAGCGCGATGACCCTCCTCCTGGTGGGGCTCAGCCTGCTGCTGTTCATCGGGTATGTGACACAGACGCTGCAGCTGATGAAGGTGGGGCCCGTGGCGGAGCGGCTGACCAAGGAGTCGTTCCACGTGCTGGCGAAGATGCCCGTGCTGGGGGCTGACGACAGACCCCTGCCTGCCGAGGTCGCTCGCGTGAGTCATCGGGGGCGGTCCGGGACGCTGCGCGATGTGCATGCCGCCCGGCTGGTGCGGGTCGCGCGGCGCAAGGGGGTCGTACTGCGGCTGATTCCGCGGATCGGGGACTTCGTGGTACCGGGCATGCCCACGCTCGCCGTGCACGGGGAGCCCGATCGGGTGCCGTCGCGGTGGGCCTTGCGGTCCGCGGTGTCGGTAGGGGTGGAGCGCACGTTTCACCAGGACCTCGGGTTCGGGCTGCGCCAGCTGTCCGACATCGCGCTGCGGGCGCTGTCACCGGCCGTGAACGACCCGACCACTGCCGTGCAGTGCCTGGACCGGATCGTGCAGTTCCTGGCTGCGCTCGCCGTACGCCCGCTCGGAGCCGTGCACCACCGGGACGGCAAGGGCGACGTGCGACTCATCCAGGACGTGCCCGAGTGGGGTGATCTCGTCGATCTCGGGTTCGCCGAGATCCGCGGGTTCGCCCCGGGGAACCCGCAGGTGTCCCGGCGCCTACTCGCCGGGATCGACGATCTGCTGGGGCTCGTACCGCCGGACCGCCGCGAGCCGCTCGAGCGGCATCGGGCGCTGCTGGTGCAGGCCGTGGAGAGGGCCCTGCCCGAGGCGGCCGAGCGCGCTTTCGCACTGGAGCCCGACCGCCAGGGCATCGGATAGGGCAGTTACGCGTTGAGCTGGTAGTCCGGGAAGTTGCCGGGCAGCCTCTCCCCCGCCGGGCCGTCGGTCACCGCGCGGACCAGCAGTTCGCCGCCGACGAAGGCGCCACGCCAGGACGCCCCGAAGCCGCCGAACAGCTCGTCGCGGTCCCCGCGGGAGCGGGGCTTTCCGTGGCCGGTCTTGAAGGCCCGGATCTGGGGCGCCAGCCGCTCGTAGGTCTCCGGTTCGTCCGTCGAGAGAGTCGCGACGAGCGCGCCGTTGGAGGCGTTCATCGCGGCGAGCAGCTCCGCCTCCGTGTCGACCAGGACGATCGTGTCGACTGGGCCGAACGGTTCCGCATGATGGAGGGGGGAACTCGGCGGCGGGCCCAGAAGAGTGACGGGCGGCAGGTACGCGCTGGTGTCCTGGCCGGGCAGGAAGCCGTCCGACAGCGTGCCCCGGTACAGCGGAACCGCCCCGCGGTCGATCGCCTCGGCGACATGATCCGCCAGCTCCTTGGCCTTCGCCGCGTTGATCAGCGGCCCGAAGTCGAGGGTGGGCAGGGGGTCGTACGGGTGCTCGACGGCCAGGGGGTGGCCCGTACGGATGGAGCGTACGGCGGGGAGGTAGGCCGCCAGGAAGTCGGCGAACAGCTCGCGCTGCACCACGAACCGCGGGTACGCCGTGCACCGCTGCTTTCCGTAGTCGAAGAGCTTGGGGATCACGGCGGTGAGGGAGTCCCAGTCGCTGTAGTTCCAAAGGCCCCAGGTGTTCAGGCCCTCCTGCTCCAGGATGTGGCGCTTGCCGAGGTCGGCGACCGCGGTGGCGATACGGGCCCCGGTGTCGCGGCCGCCGACGAAGGAGACGCAGCCGATCTCCGGGGAGCGGACGAGGGCCTCGGAGAGCTCGCCGCCGCTGCCGCTGACCAGGGTGATCGGGATGCCCTCACGGGCGGCGAGGGCACTGGCCAGGGTGAGGCAGGCGACACCGCCGTCGGTCGGGGTCTTGGCGATCACCGCGTTGCCCGCCAGCGCCTGTACGAGCATGGCGTGGACGAGGGCCGACATCGGGTAGTTCCAGCTGGCGATGTTGGAGACCGGGCCGGTCAGGGCGGTGCGGCCGTCGATCATCGGCTCGATTCCGTCGACGTACCAGCGCACTCCGTCGATCGCACGGTCGACGTCGGCCTGGGCGAGCCGCCACGGCTTGCCGATCTCCCAGACCAGCAGCAGCGCGAGCAGTTCGCGGTGCTCGGTGAGGGCGTCGAGGGCGGCCCCCACACGGGCCCGGCGCTCCGCGAGTGGCACGTGCCGCCAGGCGCGGTGCTGGTCGAGCGCGGCGCGTACGGCCTGCTTGGCCGCGTGCGCGTCCAGCCGCGGCGGGCCCGCGATGGGACTGCCGTCGACCGGGCTGGTGGCGGGCAGTGCCCTGCCGTCGGCCAGCCACTGGGCGGACCAGAGGTTCAGGACGCGGTCGTCCCTGAAGGCCTCGGGAGCCACGGCGAGACAGCGCTGCCAGGCGTCGGACCAGGCCGTTCCGGGCTTCAGGGTGAGGGGGGTGGGTGCGGTGAGGGTGGGTGCCATGAGGGTGGTCTCCGCTCGGAAGGGGGCGGGAGGGGCCGGACGGTGGGCGTGAGTGGGTGGCACGCACTCGGCGTCAATGATCGGCGACGTCACGGGGCTGCGCGAGGCGGGAGAGGACGAGCCGCGATGTCTCGGTGGGGGTCGCTCCGACGCGCACACCTGCCGCTTCGAGGGCCTGCTTCTTGGCGTGCGCGGTTCCGGACGATCCGGAGACGATGGCGCCCGCATGGCCCATCGTCTTGCCCTCGGGGGCGGTGAAGCCTGCGATGTATCCGACGACAGGCTTGGTGACGTGGCAGGCGATGTACGCCGCGGCGCGCTCCTCTGCGTCTCCTCCGATCTCCCCGATGAGCACTATGAGTTCGGTGTCCGGGTCCTTTTCGAAGGCGGCGAGGCAGTCGATGTGGGTGGTGCCGACGACCGGGTCGCCGCCGATGCCGACCGCGGACGAGAACCCTGTCTCCCGTAGCTCGTACATGAGTTGATAGGTGAGCGTGCCGGACTTGGACACGAGTCCGATGCGGCCCGGCTTGGCTGCGATGTCGGCGGGGATGATGCCGGCATTGGCCTGTCCCGGACTGATGAGACCGGGGCAATTGGGGCCGATGACGCGGGTGCCACGCGTCGCAGCGTATGCCTGGAAGGTCACGGCGTCATGAACGGGAATGCCCTCTGTGATGACGACGGCAAGGCCGATACCGGCGTCCGCGGCTTCGATCACCGCGGCCTTGGCGAACGGCGGCGGCACGAAAACGACGGTGGCGTCGACAGCCTCGCGCACCGTGCCGAAGACGGGGACGGGGACGGCAATGGGGGTACTTCCCAGGCCCGAAGGTCCCTGGGGGACGTCGAAGTCGATGACCTTGCCCGCCTTGCGGGGGTTGACTCCGGCGACGATGTCGGTGCCGGACGCGAGCATCCGGCGGGTGTGCGCCATGCCCTGGGAGCCGGTCATGCCCTGGACGAGGACCTTGCTCTCTTTGGTGAGGAAGATGGCCATGGTTCCCGATCCCTTCAGTTGGCGAGGTCCGCTGCCTGGCGGGCGGCGTCGTCCATCGTGGTGGCCTGCTGGACAAGGGGGTGGGCGCGGCCGTCGAGAATGGCGCGGCCCCGGGCGGCGTTGTTGCCGTCGAGCCGTACGACCAGCGGCTTGGTGAGACGTACGGATTCCAGCGCCCGGACGATGCCGTCGGCGACCGCGTCGCAGGCGGTGATTCCGCCGAAGACATTGACGAACACGGACTTCACGGCGGGGTCGGAGAGGATGACGGACAGCCCGTCGGCCATCACCTCGGCGGAGGCGCCTCCCCCGATGTCGAGGAAGTTGGCGGGGCGCGCGCCGCAGCCGGCGACCACGTCGAGGGTGGACATGACCAGGCCCGCGCCGTTGCCGATGATGCCGACCTCGCCGTCGAGCTTGACGTAGTTGAGGCCCTTGGCGGCAGCCGCGGCCCCCAGCGGGTCGCCGTGCAGGTCCGTCTCGTCCGATCCCCAACCGGCCTGCCGGAAGCGGGCGTTGTCGTCGAGAGTGACCTTGCCGTCGAGTGCGAGGATCTCGCCGCCGGCGGTCCGTACGAGCGGATTGACCTCGACGAGGAGGGCGTCCTCGCGGACGAGGACCTGCCACAGGGACTGGATGACGGGCGCGGTTTCTGGCGGCAGCCCCGCGGCGGCCGCGATCTCTGCGGCTTTGGCCGCGGTGACGCCTTCCGAGGGGTCGACATGGATACGGGCCACGGCCTCCGGGCGGCTGGCGCGACGCGGCGGTCGAGTTCGTACGGACGCTCAATGTGCCCGCCTACATGAACGGGGCAGGGCGCGGAACGCTGCCGCCCGGAGACCCGCACCACTTCCAGCTCTCGCGGCGGTACGCGTTCTCCAACGCCGACGTCATCGTCATCGTCGGCACTCCCTTCGACTTCCGTTTGGGGTACGGCAAGCGCCTTTCGCCGGACGCGACGGTCGTGCAGATCGACCTCGACTACCGGACGGTGGGCAAGAACCGGGACATCGATCTCGGGATGGTGGGTGACGCCGGACAGATTCTGAAATCTGTCAGTCAATCAGTGTCAGGCCGTCTCAACGGCGGTGCGGTCAAGCGCAAGGCCTGGCTCGAAGAGCTCCGCGCCGCCGAGCAGGCCGCCCTCGACAAGCGCCTGCCTCAGCTGCGCTCGGACGCCTCCCCCATCCACCCGTACCGACTGGTCAGCGAGATCAACGACTTCCTGACAGAGGACTCCATCTACATCGGCGACGGCGGCGACTTCGTCACCTTCTCCGGACAGGTCGTCCAGCCCAAGTCGCCCGGCCACTGGATGGACCCGGGCCCGCTCGGCACGCTCGGCGTCGGCATCCCCTTCGTCCTCGCCGCCAAGCAGGCGCGGCCCGACAAGGAGGTCGTCGCGCTCTTCGGCGACGGCGCGTTCTCGCTGACCGGCTGGGACTTCGAGACGCTCCGTCCGCTACAACCTCCCCTTCGTCGGGATCGTCGGCAACAACTCCTCGATGAACCAGATCCGTTACGGCCAGGCACAGAAGTACGGCCTGGAGCGCGAGCGGATCGGCAACACCCTCGGCGACGTCCACTACGACAAGTTCGCCCAGATGCTGGGCGGTTACGGCGAGGAGGTGCGCGACCCCGCCGATATCGCGCCAGCGCTGCGCCGCGCCCGTGAGTCCGGGCTGCCTTCGCTGATAAACGTCTGGGTGGACCCCGACGCGTACGCCCCCGGAACCATGAACCAGACCATGTACAAGTAGAGGAGCCCTCTCATGACCAAGGCTCTTGAGGGCGTGCGCGTCCTCGACATGACCCATGTGCAGTCGGGGCCCTCCGCGACCCAGCTGCTCGGCTGGCTCGGCGCCGATGTGGTGAAGCTGGAGGCTCCGAGCGGCGACATCACCCGCAGGCAGCTGCGCGATCTGCCGGACGTCGACTCGCTCTACTTCACGATGCTCAACTGCAACAAGCGGAGCATCACGCTCAACACCAAGACGGAGCGCGGCAAGGAGATCCTCACCGAGCTGATCAGGCGCAGCGATGTCATGGTCGAGAACTTCGGCCCGGGCGCCGTGGACCGGATGGGGTTCACCTGGGAGAAGATCCAGGAGATCAATCCGCGGATCGTGTACGCCTCGATCAAGGGCTTCGGCGAGGGGCCGTACACCAACTTCAAGGCGTACGAGGTCGTGGCGCAGGCCATGGGCGGCTCGATGTCGACGACCGGCTTCGAGGACGGGCCGCCGCTCGCCACCGGCGCGCAGATCGGCGATTCCGGTACCGGCGTCCACGCGGTGGCGGGGATTCTCGCCGCGCTGTTCCAGCGCGAGAACACCGGGCGCGGCCAGCGCGTCAATGTGGCGATGCAGCACGCGGTGCTGAACCTGTGCCGGGTGAAGCTGCGCGACCAGCAGCGTCTGGCGCACGGTCCGCTCGCGGAGTATCCCAACGAGGACTTCGGCGACGAGGTGCCGCGCGGCGGCAACGCGTCACGCGGCGGACAGCCCGGCTGGGCGGTGAAGTGCGCGCCCGGCGGCCCCAACGACTACGTCTACGTCATTGTGCAGCCGGTGGGCTGGCAGCCGCTGTCGGAGCTGATCGGCCGGCCGGAGCTGGCGGACGACCCCGAGTGGGCGACGCCGGAGGCACGGCTGCCGAAGCTGTCGAAGATGTTCCAGCTGATCGAGGAGTGGTCCTCGACGCTGCCCAAGTGGCAGGTGCTGGAGCAGCTCAACGCCCACAACATCCCGTGCGGGCCGATTCTTTCCACCAAGGAGATCATCGAGGACCGGTCGCTGGTCGCGAACGAGATGGTCGTCGAGGTGGCGCATCCCAGGCGCGGTTCCTTCACCACGGTCGGCAGTCCGCTGAAGCTCTCGGACTCCCCGGTGGAGGTGGTCTCATCGCCGCTGCTCGGCGAGCACAACGAAGAGCTGTACGTCGGTGAGCTGGGGCTCGGCGACGAGGAACTGCGGCTGCTCAAGACGAACGGAGTCATCTAGTGGCGTACGACAGCGCAGCTGTACGCGGAGTGCTGAACGCAGCGCTCGCCGAGGGCCGTACGGCGCTGACCGCCCCCGAGGGCAAGGTCATCACGGACGCCTATGGCATCCCGACCCCGGCAGAGTCGCTCGCGGAGTCGGCGGACGAGGCGGTGGCGCTCGCCGACCGGATCGGGTTCCCGGTGGCCATGAAGATCGTGTCGCCGGACATCCTGCACAAGACGGACGCGGGAGGCGTGCGCATCGGGGTCGGCTCGGCGGCCGAGGCGCGGGGGGCGTTCACGGCGATCGTCACCAACGCGAAGGCGTACGACCCCGATGCGCGCATTCTCGGCGTCCAGGTGCAGCAGATGGTGCCGGCCGGGACCGAGGTTCTCATCGGCACGGTCACCGACCCCACCTTCGGAAAGGTGGTGGAGTTCGGGCTGGGCGGGGTGCTGGTGGAGGTCCTCAAGGACGTCACCTTCCGCCTGGCGCCCGCCTCCAAGGACGACGCGCTGTCGATGCTGGACGGGATCCGTGCCGCTGAGATCCTGCGCGGGGTGCGGGGTGCCGGGAAAGCTCAGGGAGAGCGGCAAACTGCCCGCCCGCTGGGCGATGATGTTCGGCGCACTCGGCACACTGCTGGGATATCTGTCCCTCGCGTACGCGCCGCATGTGATCGTCGCGTACATCGGGTTCGGCATGTTCAGCGGTATGGGCGCCGGCATGGTCTACGCGACCTGCGTGAACATGGTCGGCAAGTGGTACCCGGAACGCAAGGGAGGCAAGACCGGCTTCGTCAACGGCGGATTCGCCTACGGTTCCGTACCGTTCGTCTTCCTCTTCACCGGCTGCATGGATCTGACGAACTTCCGCTGGGTGCTTGTCGCGGTCGGTCTCTTCCTGGCCGCGACCGTGGCCGTGGCCGGCTACTTCTTCCCGGACCCGCCGAAGAACTGGTGGCCCGCCGAGGTCGACCCGCTGCGGCCGCCGGACGACCCCCGCGCCCGCCGAGCACTGGCGATGAACCCGCCGGCCGTACGGCAGTACACCCCGAAGGAGGCCTGGCAGACCGGGCGGGTCGCGCTGATGTGGTTCTGCCTGCTGTGCACCTCGGGCGTGAACATCTTCGGCATCGCCTTCCAGGTCGACTCGGCAAGGAGGCCGGTTTCGAGGGCGGAATCGTCGCAACGGCCATGTCGCTGAAGGCCATCGTCAACGGCACCGGCCGAGGTGTGATCGGCTGGCTGTCCGACCGTTACGGGCGCAAGCGGTGTCTGATCTTCGTCTGCATCGTCCTCGGCCTTTCGCAGTACGGCATCCTGTGGTCCGCCGACATCGAGAACCTCCCGCTTTTCCTGCTCTTCTCCAGCATCTCCGGATTCGGCGGAGGCGCCATCTTCCCGATGTTCGCGGCGATGACGGCGGACTACTTCGGCGAGAACAACAACGCATCCAACTACGGCCTGGTCTACAGCTCCAAGCTGGTGTCCGGCCTGCTTGGATCCGGCATGGGAGCCGTCGTGGTGCACAACTGGGGCCACAGCGGGGCATTCACCCTGGCCGGCTCGATTTCGCTGTTCGCCGCGTTCATCGCGCTGTTCCTGACCCCGCCGGGCCGGCCCGAAACCAAAGAGTCTGAAGGCCAATCCGATGCCGATCAGCCGGGATGGCGACTGAGCTGATCACGCACGCCGAAGGGGGCCGCCACGACCGGACCAGCCGGTCGCGGCGGCCCCTAGGCCGCTGTGCGCGAAGGAGAACCTACGAGAGGTCGCCCTCGTAGTCGGGCAGCTTGAACGTCTTCTCGGCGTGACCGCCCACCAGGTCGGTGGTCCTGTTGCCGATGTTGGCGATGATCGTGTAGCCCTTGGCCTCGATCTCGGCGCGCTTGGCGGTCTTGTACTTGCTGACCTCATGGAAGAGGTCGGGCAGGTCGCGTACGTACAGACCGTCGACCGGGTAGCCGACCTTCTTCAGGTTGTACTCGGTCAGGGAGTAGATGATGCCCGGACGGGCGGTGACGAAGAAGATGTCCACGCCGCGGGACTCCGCGAAGCGGGTGAGGTCGAGCACCGGCTTCACCGCCGGGGTCGGCAGCTCCCAGAAGTAGTGGAAGTCCGTCTCCAGCGACGTGTTGTCGATGTCGAGGACGATGGCCTGCTTCTTGCCACCGGTGTTCGCGGTGCGCTGCTCGATGTAGGGGCGGGCGACATCGATGACGGCCGCGACGTCGCGCTGCCAGGTCTCGTAGTCGGCATCGGCAAGCAGCGCGGATCCGCTCGACTGCTGCGCGGTGGTAGCGGTCTGGGCCGACGGCCGGTCCGACGCGGCCGGGTCCGCCGCGGTTGCCACCGGGGTGGCCATGGTGAACGCCAGTGCGGCGACGCCCGCCACTGACCGGATTCTCCACTTGCCTGCATGCATGGGGGGGTTCTCCTGGGTCCCGGAACAGCTCAGGGAAAGCCCTCCGTCCCGTACGGGCGGAGGGCCTTTGGCATGCTCGCGTCCCATGATGGACGGAACCTTACGTTCCCTCTACTGGCCGGTAGCAGGATTTTCGACGCGCTCTCAGCAGTCCTTCTCCCGGAGCGAGTGGAGGTGGGCGCTGGACTTGCGGGCGAAGGCGAAGGACTCGACAGGGTTGTCGTGTTCGGCCTGCCAGTGGTGGTCGCGGTAACCGCCGGGTGTCTTGTTCACCGAGGAGATGAAGCGCTTGTAGTCGATGTCCCCGTCCCCGACGTCCACCATCCGGTAGCCGTCGCGGGCGGCCTCGTCGTGGACGCCGTCCTTGACGTGGAAAAGCGGATAGCGGTGGGGTTGCTTGAGTACGTAGCGCAGCGGGTCGAAGGGCGCGGGGGTGCCGTCGACGCGCTTGGAGAAGCGGAACTGGCCGGCGTACGCCCAGTAGACGTCCATCTCCAGATAGACCAGGTCGGGGTCGGTCTCGGCGAGCAGGACGTCGTAGAGGCGGACGTCGGGCTTGTCGGTGGCGAAGGAGAACTCCTCGGCGTGGTTGTGCTGGTAGAACTTCATGCCGCGCTTCCGCGCCGCCGCTCCGTAGGTGTTGAAGTCCTCCGCGGCCCGCTTCCAGCCGTCGACGGTTGCCCCGTAGCGCCAGGGGCCGGACGCGGTGCCGATGTGCTTGAGCCCGAGGGCCTGGGCGTCGTCGAGCACCTTCTCCAGGTTCTGCGCGAAGCTGTACGCGCCCGGGTTGTTGTCGTCGTAGTAGTTGACGTGACTGCCGATGGCGTTCAGGCCGTGGTCCCGGGCCAGCCGCTTGAGCTGGGCGAGCGTGATGGGGCCCGCGGAGCCCTGGGTGTAGCCAGCGAACTCGACCTCGTCGTAACCGTACTTCGCAAGTTCCGCGAACACGGGCGCGAAGCCGAGGGTGGAGACCTTGTCGCGCAGGGAGTAGAGCTGGGTGCCGAGGCGGCCGGGGGGCAGTACGGGGCGGCCACGGCCCTTGCTCCGGGCGGCCGCCGTGGGGGCGGCGGAGGCGGGAGCGGCCGCGGCCAGCAGCGCGGCGGCGGTGGCGCCGGCTGCGACGCCGAGCATGCCGCGTCTGCTGAGCCTGTGGGTGAGTTCGGGGTCACTGTTCTTGCTCGTGCGGCTCATGTGGAGGACTCCTCGTTGTCAGTGGCGTCTGGTTCAGTGGATGCCGGCGAGTTGAAGCAGCAGGGACTTCACATCGGTGGCCGCGACGCGGCCGCTTACAGCGCGGGGGGTGGAGCACAGGATGAGCGGACCGTTGTCACAGTCGTCGCTCGCGGGGAGGCGGCCATGGCTGCCGCGAATAGGTGAGGGGTCGAGGGGCACGACCGCGAGGCGGTAGCGCATGCCGAGCTTCTTGCGGGCGATCGCCTTGGCCGCCTTGACGCGTACGTACGGATCGTGGGGATCCATGAAGAGCTCGACGGGGTCGTAGCCGGGCTTGCGGTGGATCTCCACGAGCTGGGCGAAGTCCGGAGCCCGGGCGTCGTCGAGCCAGTAGTAGTACGTGAACCAGGCGTCGGGTTCGGCGACGGCGACGAGTTCGCCGGAGCGTGGGTGGTCGAGGCCGTGGCTCTTCTTGCCCTCGTCGTCCAGGAGCTGCTCGATGCCAGGGAGGTCCGCAAGCGCTTCGCGGGTGGCCTCGAGATCCTCCGGTCGGCGCACGTAGACATGGGCGAGCTGGTGGTCGGCGACGGCGAAGGCGCGGGAGGTCATCGGGTCGAGGTACTCCATGCCGTCCTGGGTGTGGACCTCCAGGAGACCGGCGCGGCGCAGGGCGCGGTTGATGTCTACGGCGCGGCTGACGCGGGTGATGCCGTACTCGGAGAGGGCGACGACCGTGCGGCCATCCTGCCTGGCGTCGTGGAGCAGCGGGGCCATGACGGCGTCGAGCTCGGCGGCTGCCCGGTAGGAGCGGGGGTCGTCGGGGCCGTAGCGCTGCAGGTCGTAGTCGAGATGCGGGAGGTAGCACAGGGTCAGGTCGGGGCTGCGGGTGCGCATGATGTGGCGGGTCGCGTCGGCGATCCACTGGCTGGAGACGATGTCCGCGCCCGGGCCCCAGAAGTGGAACAGGGGGAAGGTGCCGAATTTCTCGGTGAGTTCGTCGTGCAGGGCGGGGGGCCGGGTGTAGCAGTCGGGCTCCTTGCGGCCGTCGGCGTAGTAGACGGGACGGGGGGTGACCGTGATGTCGGTGTCCGCGCCCATGGCGTACCACCAGCAGATGTTGGCGACCGTGTAACCGGGGTGCGCGCGGCGGGCGGCGTCCCAGATCTTGTCGCCGGAGACGAGGCCGTTGTGCTGGCGCCACAGCAGGACGTCGCCGAGTTCGCGGAAGTACCAGCCGTTGCCGACGATGCCGTGCTCGGCGGGCAGCGTGCCGGTGAGGAAGGTGGACTGGGCTGTGCAGGTCACTGCGGGCAGCACGGTGGACAAGGAGGCCTGGGAGCCGGACCGGGCCAGGGACTTGAGGTGCGGCATGTGGTCGAGGAGCTGGGGGGTGAGGCCGACGACGTCCAGGACCAGCAGGGGGGTGGGCGTGGAGTGAGTGGCGCCGGTCATGGCAGCTCCTTGAGGCCGAGGTCGACCAGCAGGTCGCGGGCGAGGGTGAGTTCGGCGGCGATGCCGTCGGCGAGCTGGGTGCGGTTGCGGGGTCGCAGCTCGGGCGGCAGGGCCTGCCAGGTGTAGGTCTCGACCTCGAGATGGCGGGTGCGGGGGGTGGGTCCGCCGACGAGCCGGGTCAGCGTGTCCTGGAGTACGGGGAGGGTGGAGGTGAGCGGCGGGGCGGGCGGGGAGTGAAGGGGGACGTGGAAGTGGGAACGCCAGGGCGCGCCGTCGGGCAGCGCGTCGCCGGCGAGGGCTTCGCCGAGGTCGTCGGTGCCGCGCAGTCCCGCGGCGGATGGGGTCTCCCCTGCTCGAAGAGCCCGGGGAAGGGTGCGGGTCTGGTGGAGAAAGCGGGGCTCGGCGAAGGCGGCGAGCGCGGCGCGTACCTCGGGGAGGTGGGGTTCCTCGGCGTGGAGTGCGGCGGACAGCTGCACTTTGGGGATGGTGACGCCCGCCGCCGCGAGGGCGGCGAGGGCGGTGTGCGGGTCTTCGAAGGAGGTGGCGAGATGGCAGGTGTCGATGCAGATACCGATGCGGTTTCCGGCAGTTGCCGCGGCGACGTAGGTGAGTGGGGCGATCGCGTCGGCGGTGGTCTCGACGGTGCAGCCGGGCTCGGGTTCGAGGGCGATCCGGATCGATTTGCCGGTGAGTTCCTCAAGGGCGTCGAGACGCTCGGCGAGGGTGGTCAGCGCGGTGTGAGCGGTGGCGACCGCGTCCGGGTCGCTGTCGAAGGGGGTGCGCCAGGCCAGCGGGAGGGTGGAGATGGAGCCCTCGGTGGCGTCGTCGGGAAGGAGGGCGGCGAGCAGCCGGGCCAGGTCGGTGGTGTGGGCGAGGCGTTCGGGGTCGGCCCAGTCCGGCTTGTAGACGCGGTACTTGACCTCTTCGGCGCCGAATCCCTCATAGGGGAAGCCGTTTAGGGTGACGACCTCCAGCCCGCGGCGGTCGAGTTCGGCGCGCAGTCCGCGCAGCGCCGCCGGGTTGGTGATCAGCGCGTGGGCGGCGTCCTTGGCGAGCCAGAGGCCGATGCCGAGGCGGTCGCGGCCGAGTCGTCTGCGTACCGGCTCGCAGTGGTCGCGCAGTTGGGCGAGGACTCCGTCGAGTGTCTCCGCGGGGTGGACGTTGGTGCAGTACGAAAGGTGGACGGTGGTGCCGTCGGGATGCCGGAAGCGCATGCGTCTGCCTCCTCATTCCCCGCCGCGGAGGATGGAGTTGCCCTCGTGCAGGGACTCCGGTTCGGCGATGTCGAGCTGGAGGCGGCCGCTGAGGCCGTAGAAGGCGACGGGGTTGCGCCACAGGACCTGGTCGACGTCGTCCGCGGTGAATCCGGCGGCGAGCATGGCGTCGGCGACCTTACGGGTCTTGAGGGGGTCGCTCTTGCCCCAGTCCGCGGCCGAGTTGACCAGTACCTTCTCGGTTCCGTACGTCTTCAGGATCGCGACCATGCGCTCTTCGTCCATCTTGGTGTCGGGGTAGATGGAGAAGCCGAGCCAGCAGCCGCTGTCAGTGGCGTGCTTCACGGTCGTCTCATTGAGGTGGTCGAGCAGGACGCGTTCCGGGGGGAGGGCGGATTCGCGGATGACGTCGACGGTGCGGTGCAGCCCGGCCAGCTTGTCGCGGTGCGGGGTGTGGACGAGGGCGGGCAGTCCGTGGTCGGCGGCGAGCTGGAGCTGGGCGGCGAGCGCGGTGTCCTCGGCGGGGGTCATCGAGTCGTAGCCGATCTCGCCGACGGCGACGACGGAGTCTTTTTCGAGATAGCGGGGCAGGGCGGCGAGGACGGGGGTGCAGCGGGGGTCGTTCGCCTCTTTGGGGTTCAGCGCGATCGTGCAGTGGTGAGCAATGCCGTACTGCGCCGCGCGAAAGGGCTCCCAGCCGAGCAGCGCGTCGAAGTAGTCGAAGAAGCTGGCGGGCGAGGTGCGGGGCTGGCCGAGCCAGAAGGACGGTTCGACCAGGGCGCGGACGCCGGCGGCGTACATCGCCTGATAGTCGTCGGTGGTGCGGGAGGTCATATGGATGTGGGGGTCGAAGATGCGCATCAGGACTCCTCGGACTGCTCGCCGGTCAGGGTCAGCACGCGATTGAGATCTGGGGGGACGTCGCGGCCGGCGGCGGTGCGTTCTGCGGCGTAGTCGGCGAGCATCCTGGCCAGCTCGGTGTCGCCCGCGGCGCGGCTGCGAAGTCCGGCGACGGCGTCGACGGGCACACCGGTGAACAGACACTTGAGGACGGCATGCCGCCAGGAGTGCGAATCGAGGTGGGCCGCGGCGTACGGTCCGACGGCCGCGGCGACGAGCCGGGTGTCGTTGGTGCGCAGTGCGTCCTCGACGAGCGGCAGGGCTGCGGGGCTCTGGAGGAGCGGGTGCAGGGCGAGGAGCACGGCGCGGCGTTCGGCGGCGGTGCCCTGGTGGTAGAGGCGGGTGAGGGTGGCGGTGTCCGCGCAGGCCTCGGCAAGGAGCAGGGTGCGTACGGCGTCGGCGTGGTCCCGGCCGCAGTGGCGGCCCGCGGCGGCGAACCGGAGCTCCCAGAGGGGTGCGGCGTACGGGGGCGGGGCGGCCGGGGGCGTCTCTGTGGCGTGACGACCGGCCTCGGCGAGGGCGTCGTCGAGCCAGGCGCGAGCGGCGTCGGGGAGCTGTGCGTCGAGTTCCCCGCGGGTCGGCGTCGTCATGCCGGTGCTCCCTTCAGTGGCGTCTGCGCACGGAGGAACTCGATGGAGGCGCGGGCGAGTTCGGGGCCCGCGTGGGAGTGGCGGGGCAGTTCCACGACGGTCAGGCCCTGGTAGCCGGTGGCGGCGAGGGCTTCGAGTACGGGCGGGAAGTCGATCTCCCCGTCCCCGAACGGAAGGTGTTCATGGACGCCGCGGCGCATGTCCTCGATCTGGACATGGCGCAGCCAGGGTGCGGCGTCGCGTATGCAGTCGGCGGGCGGTGCCGGTTCAAGGCACTGGCAGTGGCCGATGTCGAGAGTGAGCCCGAGGGGTTCGGGGTCGTCGAGGACCCTGCGGAGGTGGTGGAAGTCGGCGAGGGTGGCGAGGAGGTGGCCCGGCTCGGGTTCGATGGCGAGGGGGACTCGGGCGTCGGCCGCGGCATCCAGGACGGGGGTGAGTGACTCTTCGAGCCGCTTCCAGGCGGTGTCCGGGTCGGTGTCCGCGGGGGTGATGCCGCTGAAGCAGTGCACGGCGTGGGCGCCGAGGTCGGCGGCGACCTGGACGGCCGTCGTCAGCAGGGCGGTGCGGGCGGCTCGGCCGTCGGGGTCCGGATCGAGGAGGGAGGGGCCGTGTTTGCGGCGGGGGTCGAGGACATAGCGTGCGCCGGTCTCGATGGTGACCCCGAGGTCCAACTCGCAGAGTTTGTCGGCCACTTGACGGGTCCGGCCGGGGAGGCCGGGGGCGAGCGGGTCGAGGTGCATGTGGTCGAGGGTCAGTCCGACACCGTCGTAACCGAGGTCGGCGAGGAGTGCGAGGGCGTCGGTGAGGCGGAGGTCCGTGAGGCCGTTGGTGCCGTAGCCGAGGCGCAGGGGGGTGGCGGGGCTCATGTCGGGCTCACCTTCCGTGCGAGCTTGCGGGCGAGCGGGACGAGTCCCATCACCGCCAGGGCGGTGGCGTCGGCGCCGGCGCGGGCGGCGAGGGCGGCCTGGAGCGGGATCATGGCGCGGATGCCGCCGCCGACGGCGCGCTGGGTGAGCGGCGGGGAGGGATTGAGGGCGGCGTGGAGGAGTGGCGTGGCGGCGGTGCGGATGTAGGTGGCGGCGAGGAGGCGGGCGGGGGTGAGCGCGAGTGCGGGTGAGCGTGCGGGCGGGGGTGCGGGTGCCGGTGCGGGTGCGGGTGCGGGTGCGGTCGACGGTGCGGGTGTCGGTGCGGGTGCCGGTGTGGGCGCGGTCGACGGTGCGGGCGCTCCGGGTGCGCGCGCAGGTGTTCCGGGTAGCCCTTGGGGGCTCTGCCCCACCCCGGGCCTCCCCACAGCGCGCCGCTCGCGTGCCGCGAGTACGCCGAGCCCGAGGGTCGCCGCGAGCGCGGCGAGCGGTGCGATGGTCGAGCCTCCCTGCGCCTCGCGTCGCGAGACGGTGGTGACGGCGTAGGTATGCGCCGCGAGCACGGCGGCGGACGGCAACGCGACAAGCGCTGCCCCGCGCACGCCCGCGCCGCCGGCCGGCTCCCGCAAGGGCCCGCGCCCCAGGCTTCCGCGCCCGGGTGACGTGCCCGTCGCCACCGCGCCCAGTACCAAATCCAGCCCCCGCGCCGCAGCCATCGCCGCCGGTCCCCCGGGCGTGTGTTTGAAGTGCAGGTCGTACGACCAGACCGTTGCTGACAACGCTGTCGCCACCGCCAGAGCCGGGCGGCCCGCGCGGGACGCGAGGGCCAGGCCCGCCGCCGTCAGCGCACCGGCCGCCGTGAGCGCGGCCGCCGGCGTGATGCGGCCCGAGGGGATCGGGCGGTGCGGACGGTCCACCGCGTCCTCCTCGCGGTCCGCCCAGTCGTTGAGGGCCATGCCCGCCTCGTACAGGCACAGAGATGCGCCCACCGCGAGCGCCGTGCCGCGGTTGGGGCGGGTGCCCAGGGTCGCCGCACCGGCCAGGGCGTCGCCCGGGACGGTGAACAGGGCGGAGACGCGCAGCAGCTCCGCCCATGCCTGCAGCATCACGCCCCCGTCCCCGCCGACGGGCGGAGTCCGTCGCAGTGGCTCGAAGCCAGGAAGGCGCCCCAGCGCCGAACCGCGCGAGAGGCACATCAAAAACGGCGCGCGCAGCAGTTCCGCCCACGCCCGCAGTGCCCGTGTCACCTGGCCTCCCGCAGCCGGGCGGCGAACGACAGCAGTTGATCGAACTGTTCCGGGAGGCCCGCAGGGCCGCCGTCCGGGTCCTTGAAGTAGAAGCCGAGTTCCGGCAGCGGCCCCGACAGACCTGCCTCATGGGCGCGGGCGGTCAGTCGAGCCAGGTCCAGGACCAGCGGCGCCGCGAGCGCCGAGTCGCAGCCCTGCCAGATCGTCTGCAGGATCATCCGCGAACCGAGGAAGCCCTCGAACGCGATGTGGTCCCACGCGGTCTTCCAGTCACCCAGCGCCGGTACATCGTCGATGTGGACCTCGCCCTCCGGGGTGTGGCCCAGCGTGTCGGCCAGGACGCGTTCCTTGCCGGCGTTCTTCGCGGCCGCCGCAGCCGGGTCGGCCAGCGCCGCTCCGTCCCCGCCGCCCAGCAGATTGGTGCCCGACCATGCCCGTACGGACAGGGCGCGTTGCACGAACATCGGGGCGAGTACGGAACGGAGCAGCGTCTGGCCTGTTTTGCCGTCGCGGCCCGCGTGGGGAAGTCCACTTGCCGCGGCGGCGTCCGTGAGGGCCGCGGTGCGCAGCCCGGTGGAGGGGGTGAAGTTGACGAAGGGGCAGCCGGCCCGCAGTGCCGCGGCCGCGTACAGGGAACTCGGCGGCAGCCGTACGGCGTCCGGCCCGGGCTGCGGTTCGGTGGAGGAGACGTTGACGACGACCACCCGGGCCAGCCCCCTTCGCACCCGGAAGTCGACCAGGTCCGCGGCGAAGGCGACGATGAGGTCTTCGTCGCTCCGGGTGTCGCCGGACTGCGGCCCGCCGGGGCGTATCTCGCTGTCCGCGGCGGTCAGTTCACCGCGTACCGCCGCCGCGAGGCCGTGCGGCAGCACCCCGGCCGCCGTCAGTTCCTCCGCCCGCTTGGGCAGCGGACAGTGCGCGGTGTCGTGCCCACCGAAGACGAGGGACGACAGAGCCGGCAGACCGGCGTCGGCGAAAGGAGGCGTTTCTGTGACCATGCCGGTCGGGGAATGCAGCCCGGCGGTGACCGCCGCACATCCGGCCACCGCGGTGGTGGCGACGGAGCCGCGGGCTCCGACGAACCAGACACCGGTACTTCCTTGAGCGGGCTTCGCGAACGAAGCGGGCTCAGCGGACTCAGCGGACACGGGCTGCCTCCCTGCCATTCGGTGTGGTGGAAGACGGCGGGCGGGGGGTACGGCGCCTCCCCGCCCGCCGTCGTCTGACGGGCGCGCCTAGGTGGGCAGCTCCCTGAGTTGGATGTTCCGGAAGGACACCTGGTCGTCGGCACCGTGGTTCTGGATGCCGATGTGGCCGTCCTTCAGGCTGCGTACCGGGTCGGTGTTGGTGAAATCGTTGATCTTCACGCCGTTGAGGAAGATCTGGAGCCGTTCACCCTGCACACGGATTTCGTAGCTGTTCCACTGGCCGGGCGGCCGCAGGACGCGGTCGCGGGCCTCGATGTCGGCCGACTTGAAGCCATAGACGGCGCCGGTGGTGCGGTCGGCAGCGTCCGTCGCGTCGATCTGCACCTCATAGCCGTTGTTCACCGCCGACCACGGGTCGTCGGAGGCCGGGAAGCCCACGAAGACGCCGGAGTTGTCGTCGCCCGCCATCTTCCAGTCGAGCTTGAGCGAGTACGACTTCAGCTCCTTGGCCTGGTACCAGAGCATGCCCATGCCGCCCTCGGTGCGCAGTTCGCCGTCGACGACGTTGAACTTTCCGGGCCCGGCCTGCTTCCAGCCGTCCAGGGTCTTGCCGTTGAAGATCGGCCGGTATCCGGTCTTCGGCTTGCAGTCGGCCTTGACCTGGCCGGACGCATAGCGCAGGCCGCCCAGCAGATGCTGGCGGAAGGCCGGCTCGGCGTACGACTCCTTGGTGTGGCCACCACCGGTGTAGAAGGCGCGGCCGCCCTCGTAGGTCTGGCACCAGGCGATCGGGTGGTCGCCCTTCATGGTGCCGCCCTGGTAGGTGGTTTCGTCCAGGGTCGCCAGCACACGGGCCTGCGTGCGCGGGTTGGTGCGGTAGTTGTACCACTCGTCGGTGCGCTCCCAGGCGTCGTCCAGGTGGGTGGTCGACGGATGGGTGTGGTCCTCGACCCGCACGGTGGCGGGCTGGATCTGCGGGTGGGAGTCGAAGTACGCGCCGACGAGGCCGCCGTAGAACTTCCAGTCGTACTCGGTGTCGGCCGCGGCGTGCACGCCCATGTAGCCGCCGCCGGTGGCGACGTAGTTCTCGAACGCCTTCTGCTGCTCTGCGCCCAGTACGTCACCGGTGGTGGACAGGAACACGACCGCGTCGTACCGGGCGAGGTTGCTGGTGGTGAACTGGCCGGCCTCCTCGGTCGCGTCGACCGTGATGTTGCCGGCCTTGCCGAGTTCCTTGAGTGCCGCGACGCCGGCCGGGATGGAGTCGTGGCGGAAGCCGGCGGTCTTGGAGAAGACCAGGACCCGCTTGGCGGTCCGGTCGGGTGCGCTGTTGGAGAGCTCGAAGTCGTCGACGTCGTAGAGCGCTCCGTCGCCGCCCTTGAAGACCAGGAACAGTTCGGTGGTCTTCTTCGGCACCGCCCGCAGCGGTACGCCGACGTCCTGGAAGGTGTCCCAGCTGCCGGTGACCGGCACCGGTGCGGAACCGAGGATCGGGCCGTCCGCAGATCCGGTGCGCACCTCGAGGAAGCCGCCGACGCCGCCGGAGGAGATACGGGCGGTGAGCTTGGTGGACCCGGTCAGGTTGTAGGGCTTGAAGGAGATCCAGTCGTTGTTGTGGATGTCGCCGACCGTCTTGCCGCCGTGGGCGCTGCCCTTGTTCTGGAGCGTGACGCCCGAGGAGTTGTTGTAGTGCTCGGCCTGCCGGTGGCGCGGCTGGAGCTGCGCCTGGTCGTGGCTGGTGAGCGCGGCCTGGCCGCCGCCCCCGCCGTCGGTGTACTCGGCGTCGAAGACTCCGAAGATATTGGCGTTGGGGTCGTGGCCGCCGTCGGCCGAGGTCTTGATGGTGCCGGTGCAGCCGTTGGCCGAGGTGACCGGGTGGCCGTGGCTGTCATGGCCGAGGATGTAGGTCACCTTCACCTTTGCGCAGTCGATCGGCCCGGCGGCGCCGTCTTCGGGATCGGTGACCTTGACCTTGAAGGGGATCTCGTCGCCGAAGCTGAACAGCGTTCCCTCGCCGGGCAGTTCCAGGGTCACCGTGGGTGCGGTGTTGCCGACGACGACGCGGACGCTCGCCGAGCCGGTACGGCCGGTGGGGTCCTTGGCGGTGACGGTCGCCGTGTAGGTGCCGTTCTTCCGGTACGTGTACGTGGGGTTGGCCGCGGTGGACTTGCCGCCGTCGCCGAAGTCCCAGGCGTAGGTCAGGGCGTCTCCGTCGCCGTCGGCAGTGCCCGCCGAGGAGAACGCGACCCGCAGCGGCGCCTTGCCGGAGGTCTTGTTCGCGGCTGCCTCGGCCACCGGGGAGCGTCCGCCGGTGGCGTTCTCGATGCGGTAGAGGCCGGAGTTCTCGTCGCCGCCGAACCAGGCGGTGCCGTAGTCGAGTACGTACAGCGCGCCATCGGGTCCGAAGGCCATGTCCATGATCTGGGTGCCGGTCCACGGGACAGGGTTGATGGACTGGACCGCGCCGTCCGCGCCCTGCTCGATCCGCTTGATCCAGCGTCGGCCGAACTCACCGGCGAAGAAGTCTCCGTCGTACGCCTCCGGGAACTTCACCGGGGACGTGGAGGCCGCGTCGTAGCGATAGACGGGTCCGCCCATCGGGGACTCGGAGCCGGTGCCGAACTCGGGCAGCGAACCACCGTCGTAGGGGATCCAGGCCGGCTGCGAAGGCGGGAGGTCGACCAGGCCGGTGTTGTACGGCGATTCGTTCTTGGGAGCCGCGCAGTCGAAGGTGGCTCCGGACGTCTTGGTCGCGAAGTCGTAGTCGACGTAGGCGTTGTTGTTGCCGGTGCAGAAGGGCCAGCCGAAGTTGCCGGGCTTGGTGATCCTGGCGAACTCGACCTGGCCGCCCGGGCCGCGCTTGGGGTCGGCCGCGCCCGCGTCTGGGCCGTAGTCGCCGACGTAGACGATCCCGGTCTTCTTGTCGACGCTGAACCTGAAGGGGTTGCGGAATCCCATGGCGTAGATCTCGGGCCGGGTCTTGGCCGTCCCGGGCGCGAAGAGGTTGCCGTCGGGGACGGAGTAGCTCGCATCGTCGTTGACCTTGATCCGCAGGATCTTGCCGCGCAGGTCGTTGGTGTTGCCGGAGGTGCGGCGGGCGTCGTACGCGGGGTTGCGGCCCGGCCGCTCGTCGATGGGGGTGTATCCGTCGGAGGCGAAGGGGTTGGAGTCGTCGCCGGTCGACAGGTAGAGATTGCCCTGCGCGTCGAAGTCGATGTCGCCGCCGACGTGGCAGCAGATGCCGCGGGTCGCCGGGATGTCGATGATCTTCTTCTCGCTGGCGTTGTCGAGGGTGCCGTCGGCCTTGAGCACGAAGCGGGAGAGTCGGTTGACGCCGTCGAACTTCGCGAAGTCCTCGGCGGTGCCGTCGTTCGGGGCGTCGTCGGCGGGGGTGCTCAGCGGGGGCGCGTAGTACAGGTAAATGAAGCGGTTCTCGCCGAACTCGGGGTCGAGGCCGATGCCCTGAAGGCCTTCCTCGTCGTGCGAGTAGACGGGGATGGCGCCCACCACACGGGTGTTGCCCGCGCTGTCGGTCATCCGCAGCTCGCCGTTGCGGGAGGTGTGCAGCACGCTGCGGTCGGGCAGTACGGCCAGCGACATCGGTTCGCCGGTCTCCTCACCGCCCTTGGCGAGGGTGACCTGCTGGAACTCCTCGGCGGCCGGGGCCGGTTCGGGATCCGCGGCGAGCGCCGTCTGCGGCGCGGTGAGAGCCAGCGATGTGGCGGCGAGAAGGCTGCCGGTGATCAGTGCGAGTGCCTTGCGGACTCTGAGCCTTTTCCTGTGCACGAATGTCCTCCGGGATGGGCCGGTCGAACGGGCGGGGCGGTGTTCTGCCCTCAATCGCCGGGCGGGCTGGGGGTGGAGCGCGTACGTTCCGCGCTCGCGGCGCGGTGCTCGTCCTGCACCGCGCACCGGGCTGATCGCCGTGGGAACCGGAGTGCGCCGTCACGCCGGGGACCACCTATGTCCTGTACACCTCATGGACCGTATCGGGGTTCGTCCACGTCGGAAAGCCCTTGTGCAGCAGGGAAGTTCAACTTTTTCCTACGGCAGGACAAAGCCGTCGTCGGGCAGCCCGGACCTGCCCGGCGGCGGACGCACCGCCGGGCTCGGAGCTGGCCCTATGTCCTAGTCGCCGCCTCCGAAGGCCGCGTCGAAGGAGGCCGTGGGCGGGTCGAAATCGAATCGCTTCAGATCGGCAAGCGCTTGTGGGGCACCCATGAGGCGGTCCATGCCCGCGTCCTCCCATTCCACCGAGATCGGGCCGTCGTAGCCGATCGAATGCAGCATCCGGAAGACGTCCTCCCACGGCACGTCACCGTGTCCGGCAGAGACGAAGTCCCAGCCGCGCCGCGGATCCCCCCACGGCAGATGCGAACCGAGCCGGCCGTTGCGGCCGTCGAGGCGCTTGCGCGCCTCCTTGCAGTCCACGTGGTAGATCCGGTTCCGGAAGTCGTAGAGGAATCCGACCGGGTCGAGGTCCTGCCAGACGAAGTGGCTCGGGTCGAAGTTGAGTCCGAAGGCCGGCCGGTTGCCGACCGCCTCCAGCGCGCGCTTGGTGGTCCAGTAGTCGTACGCGATCTCGCTGGGATGCACTTCGTGGGCGAAGCGCACGCCCTCCGCGTCGAAGACGTCGAGGATCGGGTTCCAGCGCTCGGCGAAGTCCTCGTATCCGTGCTCGATCATCCGCTCGGGCACCGGCGGGAACATCGCCAGCAGATGCCAGATCGAGGAGCCGGTGAAGCCGATGACGGTACGCACCCCGAAGGCGGCCGCCGCACGAGCGGTGTCCTGGATCTCGGCCGCGGCCCGCTGCCGTACGCCCTCGCCCTCGCCGTCCCCCCAGATGCGGGCGGGCAGGATCGCCTCGTGGCGTTCGTCGATGATGCTGTCGCAGACGGCCTGTCCGACCAGATGGTTGGAGATCGCCCAGCATTTCAGGCCGTACTTGTCGAGCAGGGCGTGCCGGCCGTCGAGGTACGAGGGATCGGCGAGCGCCTTGTCGACCTCGAAGTGATCTCCCCAGCAGGCGAGTTCCAGGCCGTCGTAGCCGAAGTCGCGGGCCAGCCGGCAGACCTCCTCCAGCGGCAGATCGGCCCACTGGCCGGTGAAGAGCGTGAACGGACGTGGCATTGCGACCTCCTAGACCTGTGCCTGTACGGATGTCTGCGCGGGTGTCTGTGCGGGTGTCTGTGCGGTTGTCTGTGCGGTTGTCGGTACGGATGGCTGCGCGGATGTGGGTACGGGGGTGTAGACGGCGCTCCTCTCCGCGCTCTCCTCCACCGCGGCGAGCACCCGCTGCACCTGCAGTCCGTCCGCGAACGACGGCGTCGGGTCGGTGCCCGTGGCGATCGCCTCGACCAGATCGCGCGCCTGGTGGGCGAAGGTGTGCTCGTAGCCCAGCGCGTGGCCGGGCGGCCACCACGCCTCCAGATACGGATGCTCCGACTCGGTGACCAGGATCCGCCGGAAGCCGGATGAGGCGGCGGGCTCGGTGTGGTCGTGGAAGGACAGCTCGTTGAGCCGCTCCAGGTCGAAGGCCAACGACCCCAGCTCGCCGTTGATTTCGAGCCGCAGGGCGTTCTTGCGGCCCGAGGCCATCCGGGTGACCTCGAAGGAGGCGAGCGCCCCCGACGCGAGCCGCCCGGTGAACACGGCCGCGTCGTCTACGGTGACCGGCCCCCGCTCGGCGCCGCCCGAAGCGGAGAGACCGGCCGAAGCGCCGGCGAGCAGTGGACGCTCCCGTACGAACGTCTCCGACAGTGCCGAGACCCCGACCAGCGGCTCCCCCGCCAGATACTGCGCCAGGTCCACGATGTGCGCGCCCAGATCGCCCAGCGCGCCCGAGCCGGCATGCTCGCGCCTGAGCCGCCAGGTGAGCGGGAACTGAGGGTCGACCAGCCAGTCCTGGAGATAGGTGAAGCGCACATGCCGCAATGTGCCGAGCCTGCCCTCTGCGATCAGCCGGCGCGCGTAAGCGATCGCCGGCACGCGCCGGTAGTTGAAGCCGACCATCGCCAACTGCCCGCGCTCCCGGGCGCGTTCGGCCGCCGTGACCATCGCCTCGGCCTCGGCGACGGAGTTGGCCAGCGGCTTCTCGCACAGAACGTGCTTGCCCGCCTCCAGCGCCGCGATCGCGATCTCCGCATGGCTGTCACCCGGTGTGCAGATGTCGACGAGCTGCACGTCGTCGCGGGTCACGAGGTCGCGCCAGTCGGTCTCCGCCGCAGCCCAGCCGTGTCTGTCGGCCGCGGCCCGCACGGCTGCCTCGTCACGGCCGCCGATCGCGGCGAGGACCGGCCGCAACGGCAGGTCGAAGACGCGTCCGACGGTGCGCCACCCCTGTGAGTGGGCGCCGCCCATGAACGCGTATCCGACCATGCCGACGCCGATGGTCGGCGGGGTGGCCTCACTGTCCGTCTGTTCCATCTCTCTCCTTGCGTAGGATCCGGCCTCCAGGCGGGAGGGAAACTCAGTCTTCGCCCTCGGAGCCACGAAGCGGCGTAGTACGCTTTGACCCTGCCTTCGGGCAGCGGTCAGGGCTTGGCCGTCATGAGGCTCTACAGGCCGAGTGAGAAGCCACCCCGTTTACGGGTGGAGGAGTCACACGGGTTCCTCCTCGTCGCTTGTTCGGTGGGGCATTTGGGACACGCTGCCGGGACCGGTCAGCTGAAGCCGGTGGGCAGGTACTCGTCGACGTTCTCCTTGGTCACGACGGCCGAGTAGAGGGTGATCGAGGCAGGGATCTCCAGCTCCGACATGCCGGTGACGCCCTTGCCCTGCCCGAGCGCGCGGGCGAGATCGATGGCGGAGGCGGCCATGGTGGGCGGGTAGAGAACGGTGGCCTTCAGGACGCTGTTGTCTGCCTTGATGGCGTCCATCGCGGACTTGGCTCCGGCGCCGCCGACCATCAGGAAGTCCTTGCGGCCGGCCTGTGCGATGGCGCGCAGCGCGCCCACGCCCTGGTCGTCGTCGTGGTTCCACAGAGCATCGAACTGGCTCTGCGCCTGCAGGAGTTGGGCCATCTTCGCCTGACCGGACTCGACGGTGAAGTCGGCGGCCTGGCGGGCCGCTTTCCTGATGTTGGGGTAGTTCTTCAAGGCATCGTCGAAGCCCTGGGTGCGCTGCTTGGTGAGCTCCAGATTGTCGAGCCCGGCCAGCTCGATGACCTTGGCGTTCGGCTTGTCCTTGAGCTTCTCGCCGATGTAGTTGCCGGCGTTGAGGCCCATGCCGTAGTTGTCGCCGCCGATCCAGCAGCGGTACGCCTGCGGGGAGGCGAAGATCCGGTCCAGGTTGATGACGGGGATGCCCGCCTTCATGGCCTGCAGGCCGACCTGGGTCAGCGCCTTGCCGTCGGCGGGCAGGATGACGAGTACGTCGACCTTCTTGTTGATCAGCGTCTGGACCTGGCCGATCTGGGCGGCGGTGTCGTTCGAGCCCTCGGTGATCTCCAGGGTCACCTCGGAGTACTTCTTCGCCCGCGACTTGGCGTTCTCGTTGATCGCGTTGAGCCAGCCGTGGTCGGCCTGGGGCCCGGCGAAGCCGATGGTGACGGCCTTGCCCGGCTTGTCGTCGGCGGCCGGCGCATTGTCGGTGGCTGCCTCCGACTTCTTGGGCTCGTTGCTGGTGCAGGCGGTCAGCAGTGCTCCGGCGGAGACGGCGGCGGTCCCGAAGAGCAGGCCTCTGCGGCTGGTGGCTGGGATTTCTGGCATGACGGATCAACCCTTCAGCTGGGCGGTTCGCTGGACGGTTCGACAGACGGGGGAAGTGGAGGGGTCGGGGTGAGGCGGGGGTCAGGTCTCGCTGCCGCGCAACGTTCGGTGCTGGATCAGGACGGCGGCGACGATGATCGCGCCCTTGGCGATCTGCTGGACGGCGCTCTCAAGGTTGTTGAGGGCGAAGATGTTGGTGATGGTGGTGAACACGAGGACGCCGAGGACCGAGCCGACGATGGTGCCCCGGCCGCCGCTGAGCAGGGTGCCGCCGATGATCGCCGCGGCGATGGCGTCGAGTTCGTAGAGATTGCCGTTGGTGTTCTGTCCCGAGCCGGCCAGCACGATGAGCATGAAGGCGGCGATTCCGCAGCACAGTCCGGAGAGCAGATACAGATAGAGCCGCTGGCGCCGTACGTCGATGCCGGCGAGGCGGGCGGCTTCCGCGTTGCCGCCGACCGCGACGGTCCGCCGCCCGAAGGTCGTACGGTTCAGCAGCAGCCAGCCGATGACCGTGACGGCCGCGAAGACCAGCACCAGCGGCGGGATGCCGAGGATGTACGCGTCCTTGATGCCCAGATCCAGTACGGAGTTCACGGTGACCATCTGGGTCTTGCCGTCCGTGATCTGGAGGGCGAGTCCTCGGGCGGATGCCAGCATGGCGAGCGTCGCGATGAACGGCACCATCCCGCCGTACGCGATGAGCAGTCCGTTCACCAGACCGCAGCCGAGTCCGACGATCACCGCGGTGAAGAGGATGCCCGCGAAGCCGTACTCCTGTGTGGCCACCGTAGTGGCCCACACCGAGGCCAGCGCCACGATCGCGCCGACCGACAGGTCGATGCCGCCGCTGGTGATCACGAAGGTCATGCCGACGGTGACGACGCCGATGATGGAGGCCTGCGTGAGGACGAGCTGAAGGTTGCTGACATCGAGGAATTCATCGGGCTTGGTGATGCCGCCGACCGCGATCAGTACGGCGAGGACGCCGAGCAGCGAGAGATTGCGGACATCGGCGCGCAGTCCGAGCGGGCGACGCCAACCTCCGCCTGCCGGTGCGGACTTGGCGGTGGGTATCGGCGCGTCCTGCCGCGCCGGAGAGGCTGGCTGCGTCATGCCGTCGGGCTCCCTTCCATCACAAGGTCGAGTACGCGGTGCTCGTCGAGCTCCCGGGCGTCGGCCGTGTGCACGACGCTGCCCTCGCGGAGCACCAGCACCCGGTCGGCGAGGCCCAGGACTTCGGGCACTTCGCTGGATACGAGAAGTACGGCGAGGCCTTCGTCGGCCAGCCGGCGGATCACGGCGTACAGCTCGGCGCGGGCGCCGACGTCGACGCCGCGGGTGGGCTCGTCGAGGAGCAGCACCCGGCAGCCGCGCAGCAGCCAGCGGGCGAGCACGGCCTTTTGCTGATTGCCGCCGGAGAGGGTGCGGATGCGGGCGTCGGGGTTGTCGGGCCGCAGTGAGAGTTCCCTGGTCGCCTGCTGTGCGGCGGCGCGCTCCCGGCTGCGGTCGAGCCAGCCGCCGCGGGAGAAGCGGGAGAGGGAGGAGACGGAGACATTGCGGGTGACGGACTCCAGCATCAGCAGCCCCTGCGCCTTGCGCTCCTCGGGGGCGAGTCCGACTCCGGCGCGGACGGCCGAGCGGACGCTGCCGGGGCGCAGCGGGCTGCCGTCGACGAGGACGCGTCCGGCGCTGGGTTTGCGTGCGCCGTAGATCGTCTCCAGGATCTCGGAGCGTCCGGAGCCGACGAGTCCGGCGAGCCCGACGATCTCACCGGGGCGCAGCTCCAGGTCGACGGGCGCGAACTCCCCTTCCCTGGCGAGCCCTTCGACCCGCAGCACCGGCTGCCGGTCAGCCGCGCGGGCCGGGTCGGGCCGCTCGGGGAAGACGTACTCGACGTTCCGTCCGGTCATCATGGCAACGATGTCGCGGGTGGGAGTGTCGCGTGCGGGCAGGCCGACGGCGACCGCCCGGCCGTCCTTGAGCACGGTCACCCGGTCGCCGATGCGGCGGATCTCTTCGAGCCGGTGGGAGATGTAGACGACGGCCACGCCGTCGGCGGTCAGACTGCCGACGATACGGAAGAGGTTGTCGACCTCGTCGGGGTCGAGGGCGGCGGAGGGCTCGTCCATCACGATGAGCCGTACTTCGTGGGAGAGCGCGCGGGCCATGGAGACGATTTGCTGCTGTGCGGCGGAGAGATCGCCGACGTGGCGGGCCGGGTCGATCTCCGGGTGCCCAAGTCGCCCCAGAATCGTGGCGGTTGCCGACCTGGCTTCCCTGCCGCGTACGACGAAACCGGCCGAGGTGGGCTCGTGCCCGAGGAAGACGTTCTCGGCGACGGACAGTCCTTCGACCAGGTCGAGTTCCTGGTAGATGGTGGCGATGCCGAGGCGCATGGCGGCGATGGGCGATTTGAGGGCTACCGCGTCGCCGCGCCAGGTGATCTCGCCGGTGTCGGGCTGATGGGCTCCGGCGAGCACCTTGATCAGGGTGGATTTGCCGGCGCCGTTCTGGCCGAGGAGGCAGTGGACCTCGCCGGCCTGGACGTCCAGGTCCACACCGTCGAGGGCGCGGACGCCCGGGAACGACTTGGTGATGCCGGACATCGTGAGCAGGGGTGGTTCTGGTGCCATGACGAATCCCCTCGGCGGGTGCGGCCGGTGAGCGGGCAGGGCGCTGTGCTGGTGCGGGTGGTTCCGTTGCGGGTGGCTCTTGTGTTGCGGGGAGCTCTGTTGGCGGTCTTTCCTGCGGGTGGCTCTGCTGCCGGTGCTTTCCTGCGGGTGGCTCTGTTGCCGGTACTTCTCTTGCGGGTGGCTCTGTTGCCGGTGGTGCTCGCGCCTTGCGGCGCACCTGGCGTGGTGCGATCGTCCGGCCCGGTCGTGTCAGGCCGGCGAGAACAGGTGGTCGCTGATGAGCCTGGCCGCGCCGATCACTCCGGCGGTCGGCCCCAACTCGCCCAGCACGATGGGGAGATTGCCGGTCGCCAGCGGCAGCGACTGGCGGTAGACCTGGGTCCGTACGCTCGCCAGCAGCGTGTGGCCGAGGCCGGTCACCCCGCCGCCGATCACCACAAGACCGGGGTTGAAGAAGCTGACCAGTCCCGCGATGACCTGGCCGACGCGGTTGCCGCCCTCGCGGATGAGGTCGAGCGAGGTGGCGTCGCCCGCGGCCGCGGCGGCCGCGACATCCACGGCCGTGAGCCGTCCCGCCGCCTCCAGCCGGGCGGCGAGCTCCTCCGACCGGCCGGTGCGGGCCGCGTCCTCGGCGTCGCGGGCCAGCGCGGCGCCGCTGAAGTGGGCTTCCAGGCAGCCCTTGTTGCCGCAGGCGCAGGCGCGGCCGTCCGGTTCGACCTGGATATGGCCGATGTCGCCGGCGCTGCCCGTCGTACCGCGGTAGACCTCACCGCCGACGACGATGCCGCAGCCGATGCCCGTACCGATCTTGATGCAGAGGAAGTCGCCGACGGAGCGGGCGACGCCCGCGTGCTGCTCCCCCATCGCCATCAGGTTCACATCGTTGTCGACCATGACCGGGCAGCCCAGGTCCTGGCTGAGCGCCTCACGCACCGGGAAGCCGTCCCAGCCGGGCATGATCGGCGGCGCGACCGGCACGCCTTCGGGGTAGCGGACCGGGCCGGGGACGCCGATGCCGGCGCCGTCGAAGCCTTCGGCGAGTCCGGAGGCCCTGAGCTTGGCCGCCATCGACAGCACCTGCTCGAAGACGGCGACCGGGCCCTCGCGTACGTCCATGGGGTGGTTGAGGTGGCCGAGCACTTCCAGCTCGGCGTTGGTGACGGCCACATCGATCGAGGTGGCGCCGATGTCGACGCCGAGGAAGCGCAGTGCGGGTGCGAGCCGGATGTTGTGGGAGCGCCGCCCGCCGCGCGAGGCGGCAAGGCCGTCCGCGACCACGAGCCCGGTCTCAAGGAGCCGGTCGACCTCCACGGCGAGCTTGGAACGGGACAGGTCCACCTGATCGCCCAGCTGGGCTCGGGAGTTGGGCCCACCGTCGCGCAACAGCCTGAGCAGTCGCGCCTGGTGCGCGTTCGCGGGTCGAGCGGTCATGCGTCTCACGTGCCCCTCCCCGCCGTTCCAGGCCTCTCCGTCGTGCTTTCGAGGGGAACGTAGCAGCGCTTTCCCTGAGTGGGAAGAACTTGAGCAGTGTTCCGGTACAACTTTCTCCACACCCGGGACAAAGCTCTGCTCGCCGATGGAGACCGAAGGACCACAGACTGAACTCAGGGACACCGCGGGGCTTCGAGAGGGGAATTCGCATGATCCTGGTGACAGGTGCCACGGGGAACGTGGGATCGGCGCTGGTCAAGCAGCTGGCCGAGGCGGGCGAGCCGGTCCGCGGGCTGAGCCGCGGCGGGGACGCTTCCCGGCTCCCGCCGGGCGCCGAAGCCGCGGCGGGCGATCTCAACAGCCCCGAGTCTCTGATCCCCGCGCTCACGGGCGTGAGCGCGGTCTTTCTGCTCCCGGGGTACGAGAACATGCCCGTGACCCTGGCGGAGATCCGCCGGGCGGGCGCGGCACGCGTGGTGCTCCTGTCGGGGAGCTCCGCCGGCGGCGGCGACCTCGGTAACGTCATATCCCGCTACATGATCGAGTCCGAGACGGCGGTACGGGAGTCCGGCCTGCCCTGGACCTTCCTGCGGCCGGGCGGCTTCATGACCAACACCTTGCAGTGGGCGGACCAGTTGCGCACGGGCGACGTGGTGCGCGCGCCGTGGGCGGGCGTACGGATCGCGAACATCGACCCGTGGGACATCGCGGCGGTCGCGGCGGCGGCGCTGCGTACCGTGGAGCACGAGGGCCGCGTCTACGCCCTGTCCGGACCGGAATCGCTGCTCCCGGCGGACCGGGTGCGGATCCTGGGCGAAGTACTCGGCCGCGAACTGCGCTTCGAGGGGCAGTCCGACGAGGAGGCGCGGGCGGAGATGAGCACGCAGATGCCGGCCGAGTACGTCGACGCCTTCTTCAGTTTCTACTCCGACGGCACGATCGACGAGTCGCGAGTGCTGCCGACGGTGGAGGAGGTTACGGGCAGGGAGCCGCGTACGTTCCGGCAGTGGGCGCAGGCCAACGCGGGCGCGTTCGCCTAGGTTCCGGTTTCAGCGAACCGCTGTGTACACCGTCTGCGGACCGGTCCCGGCGGCTTCGGCTCACAGCTTCGGTTCAAGGCTTCGGCTCAAGGGACTTCGGCAAATGTGGGGACGTGCCGTGCTCGGTGGATGGGGCCGACGCCGCCGGTGAGCGGCAGACAGCCTCCGCCGCGGTTGCCCGCGACGATCTCCGCCGCGATGGCGACGGCGGTTTCCTCAGGGGTACGGGCACCGAGGTCCAGGCCGATGGGCGAGTGAAGTCTGCCGATCTCGGATTCGGTGAGCCCGGCCTCGCACAGCTGGGCGAGGCGGTCGTGGTGGGTGCGTCGGGAGCCCATGGCTCCGATGTAGCCGAGCGGTATCCGCAGGGCCCGCTCCAGGAGCGGGATGTCGAACTTGGGGTCGTGCGTGAGGACGCAGACCACGGTGCGGCCGTCCAGCCTGCCCGCGGCGGCCTCGCGGTCGAGGTAGAGATGCGGCCAGCCGACCACGACCTCGTCGGCGTAAGGGAAACGCGCCTCGGTGGCGAACACTTCCCGGGCGTCGCAGATCGTCACCCGGTAGCCCAGGAAACCGCCCAGGCGTGCGACGGCCCCGGCGAAGTCGATGGCGCCGAAGATCAGCATCCGGGGCGCGGGCACATGGGACTCGACGAAGAACGTGACGGTCTGTTGCGTGTGCGGGTCGCAGGACCGGCCGTCCGGGGCAAGCTCGAATGTCCCTGTCTTTCCCGCCTCGAGGAGGGCGCGGGCCTGCGTGACGGCAGCGAGCTCGAGAGCGCTGCGTTGCCCCGCCGGGTCGAGGCCGTCGGGGAGACTCCCGAGGTGGAGGTTGGGCTGAACCCCGAGCGCGGCCCCCAGCAGGCTGGCCGGACCCTCGATGACACGCACCAGAGCTACGGGCTCGTCCCCGGAGATGGAGTCCAGCACGGTGTCAAAGGCCGGCTCCGGGCCCGGCGGCACCGGCTGGACGAAGATGTCGATGATCCCGCCGCAGGTCAAGGCGGCCGCGAAGGCGTCCTCTTCGCTGTATCCGAAGCGCTGCAGCACCGGCTGTCCGGTGCGGAGCGCTTCGAGACACAGCTCGTAGACGGCCGCCTCCACACATCCTCCGGAGACGCTGCCCACGGTCTGGCCGTCCGTGCTCACCGCCAGCGCGGCACCGGGCGGGCGGGGGGCGCTGCCCGAGACCGCCACCACGGTGGCCACCGCGAAGCCGCGGCCCGCGGCTCGCCAGGCGTGCAATTGCTGGGCGATGTCGTGCATCGGCGAACTCTGGCTCTCCGGATCAGTTCTGAGTGGTTGTCAGGTGGCCGTTGTCAGTCGGTCTCGGTCCCGATCGCCTTTTCGAGCACGTCGAGAACGGTGTCGCGGAGCAGCTCCACCTTGTAGCGGGTCTGGGGCAGGGGCGAGCAGCGTCCGGTGGCCGCGGTCGCGGCGGTGAACAGGTTCTCGGGTGTCGGCTCACGCCCGAGCAGGGCGTCCTCGACTTCCGGCAGCCGCAGTGGGGTATGGGCGATGCCGCCGGCAGCGACCGCGACCGCGGTGACGATGTCGTCGGAGACGGTCACCCGGGCCACCGCTTCGACCAGCGGCCATTCCGCCATGGCGCGGCTGATGGCCCGGTTGTAGGAGGCCCGTTCGCCGGGCAGCGGGGGCGGCAGGGTGACGGCGGTGAGGATGTGCTGCGGGGCGAGCAGATGGTCACGCGTGGGGTCGGATCCGTCGCCGTACAGGTCGGCGACGCTCAAGGTCCCCGCTTCATGTACGTCGATCCGTGCGTCATAGCTGAGCAGGGCGATCGCGATCGACGAGGGATGCGGGGCGATGCAGGGCCCTTGGTCGATCACTGCGGCGTGCACGTGGATCCCGGTGCGGGCGGGACAGCCCTCGCCTCCGTCGCGGTAGCAACTGAAGTGGGGATTGCGGTAGTACCAGCAGCGGTTGTGCTGGAGAAGGTTGCCGCCCAGGGTGCCGGCGGTTCGGATCTGCGGCGTGGCCAGTGCGCCCGCCGTGTGGGCCAGGGCGGGATAGTCCGCCTGCAGCCCGGGGTCGGCGGACAGCTCTGCGACACCGGTCAGCGCTCCTATCCGCGTGGTCCCGTCGGCCTGGCGGGTGATGCCGTGCATGGCGGGGAGCAGGGGGATCTGGACGGCGGCGCTGCGCGTGACTCCGCCGCGTCGGCGGGCTGTGGTGTCGGTGCCCCCGGCGCGCAATTCCGCGCCGTTGTCGAGAACGGCGGCCGCGGCCTCGTCGAGGGTGAGGGGCTGGTTCACGCGCGCAGTCCTTCCAGGAGCCGGTCCGGGCGGATCGGCAGGTGATGGGGGCGCCACCCGGTGGCGGCGTGGACGGCGTTGCCGACGGACGCGGCAACCGGCATCGTGCAGACCTCTCCCAGGCCGACCCCGCCGCCGTCGACGTGATCGAAACCCTCCTCGTGGAAGTGGATGTCGATCTCGGGAATGTCGCCGATCCCGGGGATGCGGTAGTCCTCAAGGTTGTCGCTCAGCACGACACCGGTCCGTGGGTCGGTGACGCGCTCCTCGTACAGGGCGTAACCGATGCCCTGGACGATGCCCCCCTGGCACTGGCTGAGGGCCAGAGCCGGCGAGTACAGGCGACCGGCGGCGATCCCGCCCCACACGCGCGTTACGCGCGTCTGGCCGAGGCGGGTGTCGACCTCGACCTCGGTGACATGAACAGCGCCGGTGAAGCCCCTGCCGATGGTCACGCCGCCGACCTGTACGGGAGTGGCGTAGCCGAGGCGGTCCCGTCGGCGTTTGCCGACCACTCGAAGGCCCTCGCCCTCGGCGAGAAGCTGTTCCACGGTGCCGCCGGCGCCCCGCCCCGAAGCCTTGGCGGCGAGCGCGGAGCGCAGGCGAGCGGCGGCGTCGCGGGCGGCGGGCGCGATCGAGGGGGTGGTCCGGCTGCCGCCCGAGGTGGGTCCGTGGACGGTTCCCGTACGGCCGATGTCGACGCGCACCCGCTCCGGAGGCAGACCCAGTTCGGCGGCGATCGCTTCGGCGATGACGGACCGGGAGCCCTGCCCCATGTCCTGGGTGGCCGTGCGGGCGACCACGATGCCCTCTTCGACGGTGAGTTCGACCTGCGTTCCCGGGTCGAGGAAGTACATCCAGTTGGCGGCGGCGATGCCCACACCGCGCCGGAAGCGGCCGGTCTGGGAGCCGACGGCGGGCCGGCCGGTCCACAACGGCAGAGCCGCTGCCACGTCGTAGAGGGCTCGCCGCTTGGAGTTGCCGTCCCAGCGGCGGCGCAGCGCGATGGGGTCTTCCCCTCGGCGGTGGGCCGTTTCGTCGACGGCCTGCTCCAGCGCCCAGGCCAGGGGCGGTCCGCCGGGTCCGCGGAAGGGGGTGGCAGGAGGCCGGTTGGTGACGACGTCGAAGTCGCGCAGCCGCCGCGGAGCGTTTCCGTAGATGAACCGTGCAAGCGCGGCCACGCCCGATCCGACGGATGTGCCACCGTCTCCGTGCACGTCGAGGGTCAGCGCGGCCAGATTCCCGTCGTCGTCGGTGAGCATGGCGATATCGGCCCGGGCACCGGGCCGGTGGCCGCCGTCGGTGAGTTCCTCGGCCCGGTTCAGGACGACCCGCACCGGGGCCGCGTGCAGCCTGGCCAGTTCCGCCGCGGCGACGATGTCGCTGGTCAAGGTGAGTTTCGAACCGAATCCGCCTCCGACGTGCACCGCGGAGGCATGCACCTGCCCGGGCCGCAGACCCAATCGCTCGGCGGCGCGCTCGGCAACCTCGGCGAGAGCCTGGGTGGACACCCAGAGGTGAAGGTCGCCGTCGCTGTCCCACGACGCCAGGCACGCGTGCGGCTCAAGCGCGGTGTGCACCTGGGGTTCGGCCGTGAATGTGGCCTCGACCAGCCGCCGGTCCTCGCCGTGCGCGCGGGCCTGCTCGACCCGCTTGAGGGCGAGAGAGCCGCGCCAGTTCATCCGCACCGGGCCTCGTACGTTCCCGTTCCACTTGGCGGGCATCACAAGCCCCTCGGCAGAGGCGGGGGCCTGCTTCCGCTCTTCCTTGGTGGGATAGACCACCGGGCTGTCCGGGAGCTGGGCCTCGCCCAGATCGACGGCGGCCGGCAGAACCTCGTAGTCCACCTGGACCCGCTCGGCGGCAGTCTCGGCCGCGGCGAGGGTCTCCGCCGCGACGGCGGCTATCGGCTGGCCTACGTATCGGACCGTACGGTCTTCGGGCAGCATGTCGACCAACTTGTTGCCGCCGGTCACTGACCTGACGCGGGCATGGGCGTGCCGGGAGCGGATGATGACCCCGTCGAGGAGGCCGTCCGGCTGGACGTCCGTCGTGTACTGGGCCTGGCCGGTGATCTTCTGCATCGCTTCCACGCGAGGCGGCGGAGCCTCATCCGTGTCGTGTGCGCCCGTGCACGCCGCGGCGACAGCCGCGTAGATTCCCTCGTACGCACCGCAGCGACACAGATGGCCAGCCAGGGCGGCGGCGATCTCGGCCCGCGAAGGGGCGGTGTCGCCGTGCCCGGCCCGCCACTGGTCCACGAAACTCGAGGCTTCCATGACGAACCCGGGCGTGCAGTAGCCGCACTGCAGTGCGTCATGGGCGGCGAACGCCCGTTGGACCGGGTGCTTGCCCTGCAGACCCTCCACAGTGGTGACTGACTTGCCTTCCAGGGCTGCCACCGGGGTCAGGCAGGCCACCTTCGGGACACCGTCGACGTGGACCGTGCACGCCCCGCAGACACCCGCCCCGCAGACCAGTTTCGTCCCCGTCAGGCCCAACGTCTCACGCAAGAGCTGGACCGCGGTGGCGTCTGGTTCGCTCCCGACCTGACGCGCAGATCCGTTGACCGTTACATCCATGTGCGAAATTCCTTGGAAGAGGAGAGAAGCCCGGGTACCTGCCGCTTGTCGCTGCCGCGCAGCCCGCTTGCTTGCCCGCTTGCTGCAGTGGAGACAACCCTGATGGATCAAGAGGGCGACGGGATGAGTAAAAACTGCTCATTTCCGGGTCCCGCATACGGCACCCGATCAGCCGCATCAGCTTCGAGTGCCACTTGCCCTTGAGTGTCAGTCTGCTGCCGCAGAGGGTTTCCGGCACGCCGCAGAGAAGGCGAGCGACCCCCGTTGTGCAATCTGACGTTTCATGCATAGAATGTCAGCATGACAAGTCGACGACGGGAACGTCGCGAGTGCCGCACAGCGAGGCCGACCGGAACCTGTTCACCTGTCAGAACCCGGCTTCGTCCGGCCCTGTAGCCGATCTGATGCCCAGCACAATGGAGCCATGAACTCCCGACTCGACCAGGTGCTCGACGCGGCGTACGCGACGTTCACCAAGCACGGCGTGCGCCGCACCACCATGGAAGACATCGCACGGGCGGCGGGCATGTCCCGCGCCGCCGTCTACCAGTACGTACGTAACAAGGACGACGCCTTCCTGCGGCTCGCCGAGCGCCTGCACGACCAGGCGCTGGCCCAGGCCAAAGAGGCCTCGGTCGCCGAGGCCACGCCACACGAACGCGTCCGCGGGATCCTCGGCGCCAAGCTCGACCTCTTCCAGAAAGTCGTCGAGGACTCCCCGCACGCCTCGGAGCTGATCGACACCACCGACCGGCTCTGCGGGCCGACCGTTGAGCAGTTCACCACCGACCTGCACGACCTGCTCGCCGAAGCCTTCGCCGCGGCCGGCACCACGACCGTGACCCCGGCGCAGGCCGCTGACATCGCCATCGCCCTTGTTCGCGGCCTGGAATTGACGCCGGACGGCGCCGCGTTGCTACGCCCCGCCGCCGAAGCCCTCATCGTCGGACTCACCGAGAGAGACACCCCATGAACCCCTTGCCCGGGCCGGTCACACCTGATGCGCCACCCCATGACGCCGCAGAGCGTCACGGACCTTGAGGGGTGCTGTGACTGCGACAATGCCTGGTTTTGCGGATGTGTTCGTGGGCCGGGACGAACAGTTGGGATTGTTCACCCAGGGGCTGGCGGATCAACGGTGCCAGGGATTCGTCGTGTCCGGTTCGGCGGGCGTGGGCAAGTCGCGGCTGGTCGAGGAGTGTCTGACGCGGGCGGCGGGCATGGGTTTCCGGGTTGCGCGGGCGACAGCAACCGCGGCGGGCGGGTCGGTTCCGTTGGGCGCGATCGCTCATCTGGTGCCGGCGGGGGTTGATTTGTCCGATCCGGTGACCGGCTTCGCCACCGTGGCGCGGCGGTTGGCCTGTGGGGACGGGCGTGCGCTGGTACTGCTCATTGATGACGTACACCTGCTGGACGCCGTCTCGGCGGTACTCCTGCGGCAGTTGATGGATGCGGGTGTGGTGCGACTGCTCGGGACGATCTGCTCCGGTGCGCCGGTGGGTGACGCGGTGGAGGCGCTGTGCCGCGGCGACGCAGTGTGGCGGGTGGATCTGGCGGAGCTGGACCGTGGCGAGGTCGAGGAGCTGTTGCAGGCGGTGCTGGGCGGGCCGGTGGCGCAAAGGACGCTGCGGGAGCTGTATGCGGCCTGCCGTGGCAATGTGCTGTATCTGCGGGAACTGGTCACCGGGGCGCTGGACCGGGGCGCCCTGGTCAGCGACGGGGAGATCTGGGAGCTGGCGACGGGTCCGGTTCGCGGCACGACCCGGCTCGTGGAGCTGATCAGTGCGCGGCTGGCCGCGGCCGGCGCAGAGGCCCGTCCGGTACTTGAGTTGCTGGCGCTGTGTGAACCGCTGTCCCTGACAGAAGCGGAGCAGGTCGCGTCGCCCGAGGCGGTGACCGGGCTGGAGTACGCCGGGCTGGTGCGGGTGGGACAGGACGGACGGCGCACGTCGGTCGCGCTGGCGCACCCGCTGTACGGGGAGGTGCTGCGGGCCGGGCTCCCGGTGACGCGCCGGCGGGCGCTGCTGTTGCGGCAAGCCGCAAGGGTCGAGGAGGTGGGCATGAGGCGTCGCGCCGACGCGCTGAACGTCGCGTCCTGGCGGTTCACGGCGACCGGCACGGCGGATCCGGCGGCACTGGCGGAGGCGGCGGCGCTGGCCCGGTACTCCCACGACTACGGTCAGGCCCGCACGCTGCTGCAGGCTCTGCCCGAGGAACACCACACCACCGCCACCCGCCTGATGCTGGGCGAGGCGCTGTTCGAGCTGGGCGAACCGCAGCAGGCCGAGACGGTGCTGGCCGCGGCCGTCGCAGGTGCCGAGAGCGAGCAGGACAGGCTGGCGGTCACGCTGGCGCGCACCTTCAATCTGTTCTGGGGGGCCGCGGAGGCGGACGAGGCGCTGGCGGTCAACGACGCCGCCCGCACCCTGGTCACCAGCGCTGACGCCCGGCGGATGCTGCAGTACTGCGAGGGGTCCATGCGGATCGCCTCGGGCGAGGCGGTACGCGGGCTGGCCCTGCTGGAGGACATGGAAGAAGACATCCGCCTCGCTCCCAACCCGGTGGCCTGGCTCACCGGCGCCCTGATGAAGCCACTCGGGCTGGAACTGGTCGGCCGCACCGGCGACGCGGTGGACTGGGCAGAACGCGCCTACGCCGCCCACCTCACGGTCGGCCATCACACCCTCTATCCCCACCCGGCAGTCCAGCTGATCTCGGTGAACCACGCTCTGAGCAGCCACGGACGGCTGGCCGAAGCCCGCGAGGTCGGCCTGCGCGGCTACGCAGAGCTCGCCCGGGTCACCTCCACTCCCGTCCCCCAGATCTGGCTGGCCTTCGGTCTGGGCCGCACCGAGTGGCTGGCCGGGCACCCGGCCAGTGCCCGTCGTTGGTACGCCGAAGCCGCCGCCCTGGCCCGCGCATACCACCACATCAGGCCCCTCGGCCCGGCGCTGAGCGGCCTGGCCGCCTGCGCAGCGGTACTCGGCGACCTCGAAGCGGCCGAACTTGCCTGCGCCGAAGCCCGGAACTACCTGTGGCCGGACGTCTTCGCGGCCGAGGAGTATCTGGGACGAGCCTGGCTGTATGCCGCCCGGGGCCACCTCGCCCAGGCCCGTACGGTCCTCACCGACGCCGCCCGGTGCGCCCGCACCGCCGGCCTGGTCACCCCCGAGGCGCAGTTGCTCACCGATATCGCCCGCCTCGGCGGCGCCAAGAAGGTGTCAGGGCGGCTGGCCGAACTCGCCCGCCGGAGCGACGGCACGCTCACCGGCGCCGGCGCCCGTCTGGCCGCGGCCCTGGCCGCCGACGCCCCCGACCAACTCCTCGCCGTCGCCACCGCATTCGAGCAGGCCGGCGCCGACCTGCTGGCCGCCGAAGCCGCGTCCGCGGCCGCCGCCGCATGGCAACGCGCCGGTCACGGCCGCCGCGCCACCGCGGCCACCAGCCTGGCCACCGCCATCGCCGGCCGCTGCGAGGACGCCCGCACCGCCCTGCTGACCACCATCGCTCCCACCGCCCGGCTCACCGACCGTGAACGCGAAGTCGCCCTGCTCGCCGCCACCGGCACCCGTAGCAAGGACATCGCCGGCGCCCTGCACCTGTCGGTGCGCACCGTCAACAACCATCTCCAGCACGCCTACGCCAAGCTCGGTGTCACCACACGCCGCGAACTGGCCGCCGTCCTGGAACGATCCGAACCACAGCACGGACCCGCACCCCGCCTCGTCCGCCACGGCGGCGACCTGTTGCCGGATCTCCGAGGTGAACGCCCGGGCGCCCGGGCCCAGTTCACCGCGAGCGGATCGCCCGGCTGAGCCGAGGGCGCGGGCCGCCCTAGTGCTCGCGCTGGTGGTAGGACTTGCGGGTGTGCTCCGTGTGCGCCCGCATGACCTCTGTCGCCCGCTGCTCGTCACGGGCCGAGATCGCCGCGATCAGCTCCCGGTGCTCGATCCAGGACTGGCGGCCGCGCTGTCGCGCGACGGGCGTGTAGTACCAGCGCACGCGGCGGTCCACCTGTGCCGCCAGCTCGGCGAGTACGAGGTTCCCGGCGAGCTCCATCACCTTGGCGTGGAAGGCGGCGTTGGTGGCCACGGTCAGATCGACGTCGTCGTCCGCGACGGCCTGTTCGCCCTGTGCGCACAGCTCTTCGAGCGCGGCGATGCCCGCGGAGCCGGAGTTCGCCGCGGCGAGCCGGGCGGCCTCGGCCTCGAGCAGCGTACGGACCGAGAGCAGCTGGTCCGCCTCCGCCTCGGTCGGCTCATGGACGAACGCGCCCTGCGCCGGGCGCAGGTCGACCCATCCCTCGGTGTTCAGCCGCTGCAGCGCCTCGCGCACGGGCTGGCGGGAAACCCCGAGATGGCCGGCGAGTTCGCTCTCGACCAGGTGCTGGCCGGGGCGCAGTGCGCGGGTCGTGATCAGTTCGAGCAGCGCCTCGTAGACCCGCTCACGCAGCGGACCGGGGCGTTCCAGCTTGGGCACGGTTCCCTGCGGCAGTCCTGCGGACAACATCACGGTCCCCCTCGGCCGGCAACGGTGAGCAACAATTGGCTATCGTCTACAGTCTACCGAGCGCAATCCCTGGCGGGCCGAGATCCGCGTCACCTTCGGCCGGAATCGAGCAGCTCCTCCAGCCGGTCGAGGAAGATCCGCTGCCCCGTCACCAGCTTCTCCCTCGCCCCCGCCACGGAGATCCACTCGGCCCGGTCGATCTCGGGGAACTCCTGCATCCGGCCCGAGCCCCTCGGCCACTCCATGGTGAAGGTGCCCGGCACCACCAGGCCCGTGTCGAGGTCGCCGTCGACTGCCCAGACTGTGACGACCTTGCCGCCGGCCTGCCGTGCCTCGCCGAGCGGCAGCCACTCCCCGTCGGGCGGCGGGACGCCGAGCTCCTCCACGAACTCCCGCCGGGCGGCGGCCACCGGCTCCTCGTCCGGGGTGTACTCACCCTTCGGCACGGACCAGGACCCGTCGTCGCGGGACTGCCAGAACGGCCCTCCCATGTGCCCGATGAGCACCTCGGTGTCCGCGCCACGCCTGCGGAACAGCAACAGGCCCGCGCTTCGCTTGGCTGCCATGCGGTTCAGTCTGCCCCGCGGGCGGCCCCGCCGCCCGTACTCAGGGACAGCCTCAGGGGCAGCGGACGACCTGACCCGCGTACGAGAGATTGCCGCCGAAGCCGAAGAGCAGCACCGGGTCGCCCGACTCGATCTCGCCGCGCTCGACCAGCTTGGAGAGCGCCATCGGAATCGAGGCGGCCGAGGTGTTGCCGGACTGCACCACATCGCGGGCGATCACGGCGTTCACCGCGCCGATCTTCTGGGCCACGGGCTCGATGATCCGCAGATTCGCCTGGTGCAGGACGACCGCGGCGAGTTCCTCGGGGGTGACGCCCGCGCGCTCGCAGACCTTGCGGGCGATGGGCGGCAGCTGGGTGGTGGCCCACCGGTAGACGGACTGGCCCTCCTGCGCGAAGCGGGGCGGGGTGCCTTCGATCCGCACGGCATGGCCCATCTCCGGGACCGAGCCCCACAGGACGGGGCCGATCTCTCCGTCCGTGCCGGGGCCGGTCGCCTCGATGACCGCGGCTCCCGCCCCGTCGCCGACGAGCACACAGGTGGTGCGGTCGGTCCAGTCGGCGACCTCGGCCATCTTGTCGGCGCCGATGACCAGGGCACGGGCCGCGGCTCCGGCCCGTACGGCGTGGTCCGCCGTGGCGAGCGCGTGCGTGAAGCCCGCGCAGACGACATTGAGGTCCATCACGGCGGGCGAGCCCATGCCGAGACGGGCCGCGACGCGCGCCGCCATGTTGGGCGAACGGTCGATCGCGGTGGAGGTCGCGACCAGGACGAGATCGATGTCGTCGGGCGCGAGTCCGGCGGAGGCGAGCGCCTTCGCGCCGGCGTGCGCGGCCAGCTCGTCGACCGGCTCGTCGGGTCCGGCCACATGCCGGGTCTCGATCCCGACGCGGCTGCGAATCCACTCGTCGCTGGTGTCCACCATGGCGGCCAGGTCGTCATTGGTGAGCACCCTGGCGGGCTGGTAGTGCCCGAGCGCGACGATGCGTGAGCCGGTCATATGCGGGGTCCCCCTCGATGCGGACAGTGGAATTACCCAGTCTTGGCTGCTACCACCCGGTACGACGGCATGTGATCCCACAGGTTCAGGGCCCGGACTTTGGAGCTTCCCGAAGGATGTGACGACTCTTGACCGCCCCGAAAGGCATACTGTAGACAATATTCTGTCGACTCAACCCCGGTGTCAAACTACCACCGCTTCCGCCCTCGCTCGGTCGCTCAACCGAACGGAGAGCCCCGTGAAAGTCGCAGTTGTCGGCGCCGGTGCCATCGGCGCATATGTCGGCGCCGCGCTCCACCGCGCCGGCGCCGAGGTCCATCTCATCGCCCGCGGCCCGCACCTGGCGGCCATGCGCCGTGACGGCGTGCGGGTGCTCAGCCCGCGCGGCGACTTCACCGCGCGTCCGGCCGCCACCGACGACCCGGCCTCGGTCGGGCCCGTCGACTATGTCTTCCTCGGCCTCAAGGCCAATTCCTATGCGGCGTCGGGCCCGTTGGTGCATCCGCTGCTGCACGCACGTACGGCCGTCATCGCCGCGCAGAACGGCATCCCCTGGTGGTACTTCCACGGCCTGCCCGGGCCGTACACCGGACGCCGCATCGAGAGCGTCGACCCGGGCGGCGCGGTCAGCGCGACACTGCCGCCCGAGCGCGCCGTCGGGTGTGTCGTCTACGCCGCCACCGAGCTCGAATCCCCAGGCGTCGTACGCCACTTGGAAGGCACCCGGTTCTCCATCGGCGAGCCGGATCTGACCGTCTCGCGGCGGTGTCTCGACTTCAGCGAGGCAATGGTGGCGGGCGGGCTCAAGTGCCCCGTCGAGCCCGATCTGCGCAACGACATCTGGATCAAGCTGCTCGGCAATATCTCCTTCAACCCGATCAGCGCGCTCTCTCGGGCCACGATGGCGCAGATCTGCCGCCACCCGGACACCAAGGCGCTGGTCGAGACGATGATGCGCGAGACGCTCGCGGTCGCGGCCGCGGTCGGCGCTCACCCCAAGATCTCCGTGGAGCGGCGCATCGCCGGCGCCGAGCGCGTCGGCGACCACAAGACCTCCACCCTCCAGGACCTGGAGAAGGGCAAGCCGCTCGAACTGGACGTGCTGCTCGCGGCCGTCGTCGAACTGGCCGCTCTGACCAGGACTCCCGTCCCCAAGCTGTGCGCCGTGCACGCGCTCGCCGATCTGCTCGCGACGACCACCGCCCCGGCCTCCTCGCCGGGGACCGCGGCATGAGTGTGTCTGTGCAGGAGAATGAAGTCGTCAAGGGTCGCTTCGGCTTCCAACACGTACAGAATCGGAATTGATCGCCATGGGACGGGTCACCGAGCGCCGCCGCACCATCCGCATCAGGGACGGGGCGGTGTCGACCCGTCCCGACACCCTTGTGGCCGAGGAACCGCTCGAGATCCGCCTCAACGGCAAGCCGCTCGCCATCACCATGCGCACCCCGGGCGACGACTTCGCGCTCGCGGCGGGCTTCCTGGTCAGCGAGGGGGTGATCGGGGCGGCCGCCGAGGTGCGGAACATCGTGTACTGCGCCGGGGCCACGGACGACGGGGCGAACACCTACAACGTGGTGGACGTGCAGCTGGCGCCCGGCGTGCCCGTCCCCGACATCACCCTCGAGCGCAACGTCTACACCACGTCCTCGTGCGGACTGTGCGGCAAGGCCAGCCTCGACGCCGTACGCACCAACACCCGCTTCCCGATCGCCGACACTCCCCCGGTCCGCGTCGAGCCCGCGCTGCTCGCCTGCCTCCCCGACCGGCTGCGGGCGGCACAGCGGGTCTTCGACCGGACCGGGGGTCTGCACGCGGCCGCGCTGTTCTCCGAGGAGGGTGAACTGCTCGACATCCGGGAGGACGTCGGCCGGCACAACGCGGTCGACAAGCTGGTCGGCCGGGCGCTGCAGGACGGCCGGCTGCCGCTGTCCCGGATGATCCTGCTGGTCTCGGGACGGGCGTCGTTCGAGCTGGCACAGAAGGCGGTGATGGCCGGGATCCCGGTGCTGGCCGCGGTTTCCGCGCCGTCCTCGCTCGCCGTGGACCTGGCTGCCGAGACGGGTCTGACCCTGGTCGGCTTTCTGCGCGGCGCCAACATGAACGTGTACGCGGGCGACGAGCGCATCGCCCTGGGCACCGGGGTCTGAAGCGCCCCCGCTGCACGGGATACGGGCCCGGCCGGCGGGGAGCGCCCCCTGCGCCGGCCGGGCCTCTCCGTGTGAGAGGTCGGTTCGTACGAGAGGTCAGTTCACGACATCGACGAAGACCGGGTTGGTGTAGCACCAGGTGTCCAGCCACGCGTCGCCGTTGCCCGGCTCGTGCGGAATCGGCCCGTGCGGGTCGATCGCCTCGCCCAGGAAGCCCGGGCCGTTGCGCCTGCCGTCGCTGCCACGCAGCCGGACGTAGCAGGACTCCTCGGCCTTCCCGAGCGGGATGCGCAGCGTGTACCGGCCCGTGCGACCCTCGACGTCGGCCGTGTGCACGACCTTGGTGTCGGGTGCCCGCCACTCGTCACGGTCGGCGGCCGGGCCGCACACCGCGCCGCGGATCACGTCGAGGTGGGCGAGGCGCGGCACTTCACCGTGATGGTTGGGGCGGGACGCGGTGGTGACGGTGACGTTGAGGACGATCTTCTCGCCGCGGCGTACGCGCAGTCGGCCGCCCAGCGTCACGCCACGGCCGATGCCGTGCTCCCTGTTCACGCGTACGTCGAGGCCGTCGATCAGCTGACCGTGGTCGACCCAGACCCGGCCCGCCCTGAGGCCGGCCATCACATGGCGATAGCCGTAGCGGGTCACACCCACATGCGTACGGCTGAACTGGCCCGGCCAGAAGTCGCTGCCGGGCTGCGGCTCGGTGGTGTTGACGGGGTCCGGGAGGCGGCCGGTGTTGTCGAAGTTCTGGCCCGGCAGCCAGTCGCCGTTCTTCCAGGTGTCGAAGGTGACCCGGTGTACGTCCGAGTTGGACGTGACCGAGAAGAGCCTGCCCTCGGCGAGCATGGCGTCCCACAGTCCGCCGACGGTCGCGGTCGCCCAGTCGAAACCGCCGTGAGTCAGATAGGCCTCACGCGGATAGCCGGGAAAGGAGTTCTCGGAGGGAGAGTTCTCGTAGTCGCCGCGGATACTGTTCGGGGCGTTGCGGCCGGGCGATGCCGCGGCCTGGGCGCCGGGCGCGCCCTCCATGCCGATCATGATGCCGGGGGCGGCGTCGCGCCAGGCGCGCATCTCGTGCGGGGAGTCGATGCCGAGGCGCAGCGGGTGGTTGGCGAGGACCAGGACGTCGTCGACGTAGCCGCAGCGGCGCTGCTGGTCGAGCCACTGGAGCGCCTTGACGGCGTGGGCCTCGTTGCGCGGGGTGTCCGGGTGGCCGGGGCTGCCGGCGGTGTAGCCGAGGAGCTTGCCGTCGTAGGCCTGCTCGAAGCGGGTGAGCAGCTCGACCTCGTGGCGGCCGGGCGGGGAGAAGACGGTGGCGTGCTCAGCGCCGGGGATGTACCACTCCAGGCCCTGGAAGATCAGCATGCGCCGGTTGTCGGCGCGGGCCTTGAGGATCTCCTCGTGCTCGGCCTGGGCGCCGCCCGCCTTGTGGTGGCCTATGTTGCTGTGCTCGGTGAGGACCATCCAGTCCAGGCCGTACTGGGAAGCCGCGGCCGCGAGCTGGGAGAAGGTGTACTTCGCGTCATGGCTGTAGACGGAGTGCACATGGTGGTCGCCGACGAGATAGGAGAGGGCGGGGTCGCCCAGGGCCGGGGTGTGCGCCTCGGCGGCGGTCGGCGCGAGCAGGGCACCGCCTGCGAACGCGGCCCCGAACAGGCCCGCGCTGCGCAGCAGTCCGCGGCGCGAGAGTCCCTGCGGGTCGAGCGAGTCGGCGGGTACGTCGGGGTCCGCCCAGCGGGGCAGGGGCTGAATGGGTCTCTGACTCGGCATGAGGTGCTTCTCCTTCGGTGGCGCTGCTCGGCAGGTCAGGCGATCATGAAGTCGCGTACGGGCAGGGCGCGTTCGACGATCCGCACATCGCCGAGCCAGCCGTGCAGCAGCTGGTCGAGGATGCCGCCGTACTCGTAGCCGCCCACCAGCCAGGGCAGGCCGAGGGTGGCGAGGCCGCTGGTGCGGGTGGCGGGGTTACGGGCGACAGGGCAGCCGTCGACGTACATCGTGGTGTGCTTCGAGTCGTTGACGACGGCGAGATGCCACCAGACCTCGCGCTCCAGCTCGTGGCCCCAGTTGGTGACGGCTCCGGGCTGGTCGAGCGGCGCGGCCGCCCACTGCGGGCCGGGTCCGTCGGACAGGGAGAGGGTGGCGACGGGCTCTTCCGGGTCGCCTTCGGTCTTTCCGGCGGCGCCGAGTGTGCCGCGGCGGCTGAGGATCGAACCCCAGGCGTGGTGGCCTGCGTCCCAGTCGGCGGGGAGCTTGATGAACGCCTCGATGGTGTAGCCGGAGCGGAACGTCTTGGCGTTGAGCGGGGCGTTGCCCGCCGTACGCAGATACGAGCCGCGCAGCGGGGGCTTGCCGCCGTCGAAGTAGAGGCTGCCGTGGCCCGGCTGGTCGGGGTGGTGGCTTCTCGACCAGCGCAGGGCGTCGCCCGGGGTGCCGGGGACGGTCTCCCGCGTCAGGTCGTTGCGGTTGCCCGACAGGTCGGGGACGCGGAGCGCGGCGTCGGCCGGGGAGCCGCTTGGGTGCGGGCCGTCGAAGCGCCAGTAGGCGACGGTGCCGGGAAGGAGCATCTTCGCCGCGGGGCGGGGCCCCCGGGCGGGGACGGGTGCGAAGCCGGCGAACCGCTTCTCGAAGTCGATGGGGACGGAGAAGCTGTCCTGGGGGCCGGTCATTTCGATCTCGCGGCGCTCCAGTTCGTTGAGCCCTTCTCCCGCGCGGCCGAGGATCCACGGGGAGATCGTTTCCACGTCGATGGTGTTCCGGGCGAGGTCGAAACGGTAGAGGCGGATCATCGCGCTGCCGCCGTAGTAGCGGTTCTGGTAGTTGGTGATGTGCAGATGCACGTCGTGGCCGGCGGCGTTCGTGCGGTTGGTGCGGGCCGCGGGCCAGTAGTGGCCGTTGAGCGTGAGGAAGATCTGGTCGTGGTCGGCTATCAGCTCGTCCCACAGGTGCTTGCCGTGGGCGGAGAATTCGGCCTCGTCGCCGTACCGGTCCGCGTACACGAGTTCGTGCGTGGTCAGGACGACCGGCGTCTTCGGGTGCTTGGCGATGACGTCTCGGGCCCAGGCGAGAGAGGCCGCCGACGGCCGCCAGTCGAGGGCGAGGACCAGCCATTCGCGGCCGGCCGCGCGGAAGAGGTGGTACGTGTTGTAGCCGTCGGGCGTGGCCCCGCCGAAGGTGGGCAGCCGGCGCATCCGCTGCGGGCCGAAGGCGTCCAGGTAGGGGGTGCGGCCGCGCTGGTCGTCGGTCGAGGACTTGATGTCGTGGTTGCCCGCGACGACGCTGTAGCCGACGCGCCGCCGGTCCAGGAGCTCGAAGGCCTCGCTCAGCGGTCCGAATTCGCGCGGCTGGCCGTTCTCGGTGAGATCGCCCAGATGGGACAGGAAGACGATGTTCTCGTCGCGGCCGTGGTCGAGTATGTAGCGCAGGGATGCCTCGACGGGGGCGGAGTTGATGCTTGCGCCGTCGAAGAGGTACTGGGTGTCCGGCATGACGACGAGCGTGAATCTGGGGCTGTCGGTGTCGGGACGCCAACTGGCAACGTTGTCAGCGGACTTCTGCTGCGGCAGGGCAGCGGCGGGCGCTGCGGCGGCCAGCCCCCCGGCGGCGGCCGCGGCAGCGGTGGCGGCACCAGTGAGTCCGGTGGCACGCAGGAACGTACGACGGCTGGCGGCGGGCGGGATGGGGCCGTCGGGCTGGTGGAGCGGACTGCACATGGACGTCTCCGCGGTGCGTTCGTCGGGGTGAACGTCTGCAAGGTAGGCGAAGGTCCGGGGCCCGACGGGGCCAGGTCGGCGACGCCCCGGCGAAGAGTCCATGAATGACTCAGGCGGCGACGGGGGCGAGGGCGGTCCAGGCATGACTCATGCGGCGACGGGGCTGGGCGGGGCGGGGCCGGGCGGGGCCGGGCGGGGCCGGGCGGGGCCGGGCGGGGCCGGGTGACGGTGGCTCAGCGGGCCCGACGGCGCGCGTCGGAGGGCGGCGGGATCAGCTGGAGCGCCAGGGTGGCCGGGGGGGCGGCGAGTCCGGGGCCGCCGGCGATGGCCCACGCGAGGACGTCGTCCGTCGCGTCGTCGTCGAGCGCCCAGCCGACCCAGGCCGCGCGGGCCCCTCGGCGCCGGCCCTCGCTCGATGGCTGGACCACGATCACATTGGCCTGCCCGCAGGGTCCGAGGCAGTCACTGGTCCGGACGGCAAGCCGCCCGCCGGAGCCCGCGGCGGCGGCGCGCAGCCTGGCCAACTGCCCTTCGTGGTCGGTGCCGGGGTTCTTGCGGCCGTCGCCGCAGCAGCATCCGCGGCAGACGACCAGAGTGCAGGGGCGGGCATGGAAGGGGCGTATGGCGTACGTCGTCGTCACCGAACGATCTTGTCAGACGAGGGGCCGCCCGGGCTGCACGGGTGTGCGGGCGGCGGCGCTCACCGGCACACAGGGGCGTCCGCGTCCGCGTACCTCTCGGAGTCCGCGTGCCTCTCGGCACCCGCCTACTTCTCAGGGTCCGCGTGCCTCTCGGGGTCCGGGGCCTCGCCCACCACGCGGCTCAGCCGTACAGCCGGCACAGCGTGAAGTGGCGACGAGGGTGCAGCGGAGGGGAGCGACGCTGCCTCCGTATCCCGCGCCCGCCGTTTCGCAATCACCGCGCACACCATCAGCTGCATCTGGTGAAACAGCATCAACGGCAGCACGGCCAGGCTCGCCTGCGCCCCGAACAGCACGCTCGCCATCGGCAGCCCCGCCGCCAGGCTCTTCTTCGAGCCCGCGAACTGGATCGCGATCCGGTCCGCCCGACCGAAGCCGAGCCGCTTCGAGCCGTACCACGTCAGCCCCAGCATCGCCGCCAGCAGAACCGCCTCGACCAGCAGCAGCGCCCCCAGCCGCAGCGGCGTCACCTGGTGCCAGACGCCCGCGATCATGCCTTCGCTGAAGGCCGTGTAGACGACCAGCAGGATCGAGCCGCGGTCGACATACCCGAGCGCCTTCCTGTGGCGGGTCAGGAAGCCGCCGATCCACCGCCTCACCAACTGCCCCGCCAGGAACGGCACCAGCAGCTGAAGCACGATCTTCAGCAGCGAGTCCGCCGAGAAGCCGCCCGCGCCGCCGCCCAGCAGCAGGGCCGCGAGCAGCGGTGTCACCACGATGCCGGCGAGACTGGAGAAGGAGCCCGCGCAGATCGCCGCCGGGACGTTGCCGCGAGCCATCGAAGTGAAGGCGATCGACGACTGGATGGTCGACGGGACCAGACAGAGGAACAGCAGACCGCTGTAGAGCTGCGGGGTGAGCACCAGCGGTTCGAGGCCCCGCGCCGCGAGGCCCAGCAGCGGGAAGAGCAGGAACGTCGCCGCCAGCACCGTCAGATGGAGCCGCCAGTGCCTGAGCCCGTCGAGCGCCGCTCGCGTCGACAGCCGCGCCCCGTACAGGAAGAACAGCAGCGACACCGCGCCGGTCGACGCCCCGCCCGCCACGTCGGCCGCCACGCCCGACGCCGGGAGGAGAGCCGCGAGGACCACGGTCCCGAGCAGCGCCGTGATGTACGGATCGATCGGCAGCCAGGACGGGAACTGCAACGTGCGGCGGCTCATGCGCTCCACTTGCTCTCGGTTCAGATCATGCCCTCCCCATGCTCCTCCGGGTGACAGCGATCGGGAATCCCGCATACCACTCTGACTGTCATCACTAATCGCGATGGCGCGTTAACCTCGGAGTATGTACGACCCGGTCCAGCTCCGTACCTTCCTCGCGGTCGCCCAGACCCTGAGCTTCACCCAGGCCGCCCGCCGGCTCGGGCTGCGGCAGTCGACGGTGAGCCAGCATGTGCGGCGGCTGGAGGACGCGACGGGGCGGCAGTTGTTCACCCGGGACACGCACAGCGTGGAGCTCACCGAGGACGGCGAGGCGATGCTCGGCTTCGCCCGGACGATCCTGCAGGCACACGAGCGCGCGGCCGCGTTCTTCACGGGTACGCGGCTGCGCGGACGGCTGCGTTTCGGGGCGTCCGAGGACTTCGTGCTGACCCGGCTCCCGGAGATCCTGGAGTCGTTCCGGCGCGATCACCCCGAGGTCGATCTGGAGCTCACCGTCGAGCTGTCCGGCACCCTGCACGAGCGGTTGGCGGCAGGCCGGCTGGATCTGGTGCTCGCCAAGCGCCGGGCGGGCGAATCGCACGGCGAGCTGGTCTGGCGCGATCGCATGATCTGGATCGCGGCCGACGGCGTACGCATCGATCCGGATCGCCCGGTCCCGCTGATCCTCTTCCCGCCGCCGGCCGTGACCCGGGCCCGTGCGCTCGACGTCCTGGAGCGGCACGGCCGGCCGTGGCGCATCGCGTGTACGAGTGGCAGCCTCAGCGGCCTGGTCGCCGCGGCGCGCGCGGGTCTCGGCGTGATGGCCCACACCCGCGGACTGGTCCCGCCGGGCCTGGTGCCGGTCCCCGACCGCGCCGGGCTGCCGGAGTTGGGCACGGTGGACTTCGTACTGCTGCACGGCCGCCGCCGGAACGCGGCGCAGGAGGCCGCGGACGCGCTGGCCTCCGTGATCCTGGCGAGCGGCGACCGGCTGCACGGACCGGTCGGCCGCTGACCACCGTCCGCCCCACTTGCCCCAGTTGCCCCATGCAGGTACGGACCAGGACCCGGCCCCCGGTAGAGCGACGGTGATCGCACCGTACAGATTCGGTGGAGATTCTGGCGCAGCTTACTTACCCTACGGTCAGAACCTGGCCCGAGCCTTCCCCATGTGGCCGGATATGCGCCCCTGACCTGTGGTGATGCCATTCGTCCACAGTTCTGGAAGGCTCTCCCGCCCGGCCGCCGGGTGGGGTAGCGTCACGGCGCTGTGCGGGGAGCGCCACAAGGAGCAGCCATTGCGCGAGTTCACTGTCCCACCCATGGCCGCGGCGCCTCAGGTCGGCGGACTTGCGGACGTGGTCTTCGACCACGCCGCGGACGATCCGGACCGGGTCGCGCTCGGCCGCAAGGACGCGGCGGGCAACTGGCAGACCGTGAGCTCCGCGCAGTTCCGCGACGAAGTGCTGGCGCTGGCCAAGGGTCTACTCGCGCACGGCGTGCGGTTCGGGGACCGCGTCGCGCTGATGTGCCCTACGCGCTACGAGTGGACGCTCTTCGACTTCGCGCTCTGGACGGTCGGCGCCCAGTCCATCCCGGTCTACCCCACATCGTCCGCCGAGCAGGTCTTCTGGATGCTGCACGACGCCGAGGTGTCCGCGTGCATGGTGGAGCACGAGGACCACGCCATGACCATCGGCTCGGTGATAGACCGGCTGCCGCAGTTGAAGCGGCTCTGGCAGCTGGACGCCGGGGCCATCGAGGAACTGTTCCAGGCGGGCGTCCACATCGACGACGAGGTGGTGCACCGGCACCGGCGGGCCGTGACCCCCGACTCGATCGCCACCGTGATCTACACCTCCGGCACCACCGGCCGCCCCAAGGGCTGTGTGATCACCCACGCCAACTTCATGTTCGAGACCGACACCCTGATCGACCGCTGGGAGCCGGTCTTCCACTCCAAGCCCGGCGACGAGGCGTCCACGCTGCTCTTTCTGCCGCTCGCGCATGTCTTCGGGCGGATGGTCGAGGTCGCGGCCCTGCGCGGCCGGGTCAAGCTCGGCCATCAGCCGGTGCTCCAGGCGAGCGCGCTGCTGCCGGATCTGGCGGCCTTCCGGCCGACGTTCATCCTGGCCGTCCCGTACATCTTCGAGAAGGTCTTCAACGCCGCCCGCCGCAAGGCCGAGGCCGCGGGCAAGACGGGCCCCTTCGACAAGGCCGTCGATGTGGCGGTGAAGTACGCGGAGGCGATGGAGCACCGGGCCTTCGGGCTCGGCCCCGGACCGTCCGCCGCACTGCGGATGCAGCACCAGCTCTTCGAGAAGCTCGTGTACGGCAAGGTCCGCGACGCGATGGGCGGCCGCGTCCGGCACGCGATGTCCGGCGGCTCCGGCATGAACCGGCAGCTCGGCCTCTTCTTCGAGGGTGCGGGCGTCACCGTCTTCGAGGGATACGGACTCACCGAGTCGACCGCGGCGGCGACGGCCAACCCGCCCGAGCGCACGCGGTACGGCACGGTCGGCCAGCCGATCCCCGGCACCACGGTGCACATCGCGGCGGACGGCGAGGTGTGGCTGCACGGCGCCAACATCTTCTCCGGATATCTGGGCGACCCGAAGTCCACCGACGCCGTCCTGCACGACGGCTGGCTGGCCACCGGCGATCTCGGGGCGCTCGACGAGGACGGCTATCTGACCATCACCGGGCGCAAGAAGGAGATCCTGGTGACCTCGGGCGGCAAGAGCGTCTCGCCCGTGGGCCTGGAGGAGCGGGTGCGCAACCATCCGCTGGTCGCCCAGTGCATCGTCGTGGGCAATGACCGTCCGTACATCGCGGCTCTGGTCACCGTGGACCAGGAGGCCGTCGAGCACTGGCTGGCCATGCAGAACAAGCCGCCGCTTCCACCGGCCGAGCTGGTGCGGGACCCGGATCTGGAGATGGAGATCCGCCGGGCGGTGGTGGCCGCCAACACCCTGGTGTCGAAGACCGAGTCGATCCGTACGTTCCGGATACTGGCGCACCCCTTCAGCGAGGAGCTCGGACTGCTCACCCCGTCCCTGAAGCTCAAGCGGAAGGCGATCGAAACGGCGTACGCGGTCGAGGTGGACGCGCTCTACCACTGAGCATGTCTGACAGGCTGCTCATCAAGGGCGCGGCGGCCGGGGCACGCGACGCCGACCCGAGGGTCCTCGACGCGTACCCCGGCCTGGACGGCGCTGCCGGCGGTAGCGGCTGTTCTCCGTGAGCTGGTCATGTCGTCCTCCTCAGACGAGCTGGTAGCCGCGCAGATTGGTGAGGAGCAGGTGGCAGTTCTGCAGGGAGCCCGAACTGTCGCCGAGGGAGCGGTAGATGCCCCACTTGGGGCGCACCCGGTCCGCGAGGAAGGTGTCGACGCCCGACCTGGACTTGTCGATCACCGTGGTGCCGCCGCTCTTGAGGATCCAGCGGACGGAGCCGGACGTGCCGTTGCCGATCTTGATCTGGAAGTCGACGTCGGTCCACTTGTTGTGCAGCGGTTCCAGGGCCGTACGCCCGACGAGGATGTTCGAGTCGAACAGCTTCAGCTCGATGGTCTGGGCCCCGTCCACCCGGCGCAGTGACTGCACGACGATCGGCGACGAGCCGGCGCCCGGCTGCTTCATCTGCATGATGTGGGTGAAGCTGGTGGTCGCCTTCAGCGTGCTCGGGATGTACATGGAGTACGTGATCCGCCAGGTCTGGCCGGACAGCCACTTGAGGTAGGAGCTGCCGGTGCGGCAGCCGGTGACCTCGTGGCGCTGCCGGTCGGTGCTGGTGTCCCGGTCCTGGGTGTGCATGTTGAACCGGAAGTTGTCGCCCTCGGCGAAGATGTGCGGCGACGCGGCAGGGTGGGAGTCGGCCCGGTCGTCCTCGATGGTCTCGAAGGCCCTGAGCTTGTCACCGCTCGCGGTCGGCGACCAGCGCAGCTGCCAGGAGGCGGCACTCGCCGGGGTCGCCGACTGCGGCAGTCCCGCCGCGACTGCGCCGCCGATGGCTGCGCCCAGCACGGCTCTGCGTGATGCGGTCATTTTCCCTCACTTCGCCCGGAGTTGTTCGTTCATGATGAGAAAGGCCCCGAGACCGTGGAAATCATTGGTCTTCCGGTCGCGCTCGATGTAGTAGCTGTAACTCCCGACATTCGTTCCGATGGAGATGTCGGTGAGATTGGTGCGGCCGTCGCCGCCGACCGAGATCTTTCCCAGCACTCCCTGATATCCGCGCTGCGCCACCTGTGCGTAGTGCGCGTCGACATATCCCTGCTGCACCGAGCGGGACAGGGCGAAGGTGAACATGGAGGAGCAGGAGGTCTCGGTCCAGTTGTCGGCCTGCGAGCCTTTGTCGACGACCTGGAACCAGCGGCCGGTGGCCGGGTCCTGGTACTTCTCGATGCCGGCTGCGAGATTCCGCAGCAGGGTGAGGAGCTGGGCGCGGCGCGGATTGTCGGCAGGCACGGCGTCCAGAACGTTGACGATCGCCATGGAGTACCAGCCGATGGCGCGGCACCAGTGCTCGGGCGCGAGACCCGTCTTCGGGTCGGACCAGCTCGCGTCGCGCGACTCGTCCCAGGCGTGCTTCAGCAGCCCGTTCGCGACCTGCAGACGGCTTCCATAGACGGCGAGTTGCTTGGTCGCCTCATTGCTCGCGTAGGCGGAGTCGCCGAATTCCCTTCCGTACTCGACGAGGAACGGATTCACCATGTAGACGCCGTCGGCCCACAGCTGGCTGCGCCGGGAATCCGACGTCGAATGCCAGAAGCCGCCTTCCGAGGTGCGCGGATAGCTGCTGAGCCGGTCCCGGATCTTCTTCGCCGCTTTCTGGTAGCGCGACTGGCCCGTCTCGTGGTGGAGGATGTTCAGCAGCCGTCCCGCCTGCATGCTGTCGAGATCGTTGAAGCTCTGCCCGATGTTTCCGCCGCTGTCGACGAAGCGGTCGACATAGCTCTTGATGTAGGCGAGATGGCGGGCGTCGTGGGTGCGCTGATAGACGAGGTACTGGCCGTAGAGATACAGCCCGACCGGATAGGACCAGCCGCCGATGGAGCTGGGTGAGTAGCGCGCCATCGTGGACTCGACCATCGCGACCGACCAGTCGGTGACGGACGCCCCGTCGCCGACGGTGAGCGAGTCGAGGTTGGGGCCGCCGGTCGCACCGGCGGAGGTTGCTCGTACGGTATTGGTCCCGGCCTTCAGAGTGGCGGTGACGTTCCTGGTCTGCCAGCCGGTCCAGCTGCCGGTGGAGCCGAAGGCCACGCCGGCTGCGACCAGTTGGCCGTTGACCGTGATGTCGAGGGGGCGGTCCGCCGACGTTCCGTTGGCGAATCTCAGGCCCAGCGCGGTCGAGCCGGCCCGGTCGGATTCGACGGTGAATTCGACGTGACTCCCGGCCGTGTTCGCGTAGTTGACGAATCCGGATCCGGTGAAGCCGGTGTGGTTGCTCTCCACGACGCCCTGGTGGACGACGGCGTCCTCGGCTTCGTAGCGTACGGCTGCCGAGGCGGCGGGCTCCGCCGCCGCGGGCACGGCGGGCAGCGTGCTGCCGGCGAGCGCGGCCGCCAGCAGCAGGGTGGCTAATCGCTTCATGGTCCTTCCTTCCGGTAGGCGTACGCGGGCGCGGCCACCGGCTCGGGGAGCCGCGGGCGGTCGACGAGGTCGCGTACGAGAGCGTGGTCCGGCGAGAGGCGGCAGGCCGGGTCCGTGCGGGTGGCGTCGCCGGTGAGGGCGTACGCCTGGCAGCGGCAGCCGCCGAAGTCCTTGGCGCGCAGCTCGCAGCCGCGGCACGGGTCCCGCATCCACTCCTCGCCGCGGTAGAGGTTGAAGGTCTTCGACGCGCGCCAGATCCACTCCAGGGAGTGGATCTTGACGTTCGGCGCGTCCAGTCCGGGCAGCGCGGCGGCTGCCGGGCAGGGGTAGACCGTGCCGTCGGGCGCGACGGTGAGCGAGAGCGCGCCCCAGCCGCCCATGCAGGGTTTGGCGGTGCCGTCGACGTAGTCGGGCACGACCCACACCAGCTCCATCCGGCCGGCCAGCCGTCCCCGCCACCGCTCGACGGCTTCGCGTGCCCGCGCGATCTGTTCGCGGTCCGGCAGCAGGGCGTCCCGGTTGCGCAGGGCCCAGCCGTAGAACTGCGTGTTGGCCAGCTCGATCCGTTCCGCGCCCCAGGCGAGCCCGAGTTCGACCAGTTCGTCGAGCGCGTCGAGATTGGCCCGGTGGAGTACGACGTTGAGGCCCAGCGGCAGGTCCGCCTCCCGCACGAGCCGGGCCGCTCGCTCCTTCGCGGTGAAGGAGCGGGCTCCGGCGATGAGCTCCGAGGCGCCGGGGTCGGCGTGCTGGACGGAGAGCTGCACGCTGCGCAGACCGGCCGCCGTCAAGGCCGCGAGCCGCTTCTCGTGCAGCCCGACACCGCTGGTGACGAGCTGGGTGTGGATGCCCGCGCCGTCAGCGGCTGCGACGATCTCGGTCAGATCGCGGCGCAACAGTGGCTCTCCGCCGGACAGATGGGACTGTACGACGCCCAGGTCAGCGGCCTGCCGGAACACCTCGCCCCACTGTGCCGTGGTCAACTCCTCTGACCGACCGACCAGTTCGACGGGGTTGGAGCAGTAGGCGCAGTGCAAGGGACAGCCGTGGCTGAGTTCGGCGAGCAGCGCCCACGGCGGCTGGACTCCGGTAGCTCTGGTGACTCCCGTGGCTCTGGTGACTCCCGTGGCTCCGGTGGCCTCGGTCATTTCAGCCAGCCCTCCTTGCGCAACTGCCCCAGAAACAACGGGACTTCCTCGGCCACGGGCGCTCCCGGATGCTGTTCGGCGAGCTCCGCGACAATCGCGTCGACGTCGCGTACGCCGTCGCAGAGCCGAACAATGGATCCGGCGTTGCCCTGGAGCACGACCACCCGCTCCGGCAGTACGAGCAGATCGGCGCCGCGTACCCGGTCGTGCCGGAACACCACCGACCGCGAGAGCACGGGCTTCCAGGTCATGACAGCTCCCGGGCGCACTCGACGGCGTCGAGCAGCGACCACAGCACGTCGCACTTGAAGGCGAGCGCCGCGACGGCCGCCTCCTGCTGATCCGGGGTGCGAGCCCACCGAAGGACCAGCGCGAGCGCCTCTTCGCTGTCCCGACTGCCCTGCCCGATCCGGTTGCGGAAGTAGGTGAGGCCGTCGGCGTCGATCCAGCGGTAGTGCTCCTCGAACGCGGCGATCCTCGTACGCATGATGCCGGGCGCGGAAAGCTCGGTGAGCGAGGCGGCGACGGCCTCCAGCGGGCCGTGGAGCCGGCAGAAGTTGACGTAGCCATCGACCGCGAGCCGTACGCCGGGCAGTACTTCGTCTCCCGATTCGAGCCGCGCGCGCTCGATTCCGGCGGCCTCGCCGAGCCGCAGCCAGCGCTCGATACCGCCGTCGCCGTCCTTCTCCCCGTCGTGGTCCTGGATCCTGCGCAGCCAGGAGCGGCGCAGCTCGGAGTCGTCGAACTTGGCGAGGATCAGGGCGTCCTTGATGGGGATGTGACGCTGGTAGTGGAAGCGGTTGAGAATCCAGCGGCGCAACTCGGCTGGGGTCAGGGCGCCTTCGTGCATCCGTACGTTGAAGGGGTGACGGTCGTGGTAGCGCTCGGCGGCCACGGCGCGCAGCCGCGCCGTGAACTCCTCCCGGCTCCAGATCGTGGTGCTCACAGCTCGATCACCATTCGGTCGGCGGCGACCTCGAGTCCCCATTCGCCCAGCAGCGCGTGCTGCGGGGCGTCCGGGTAGGCGAGGGGGTTGGTGTTGTTCAGGTGCGTATAGAGGCAGCGGGCGTTCAGCCCGGACAGCCGTCGTGCGGTGCCGTTCGGACCTGCGATCGGCAGATGTCCCATTCCGGTCGCGGACTTGGCCGAGATCGACGTCCGTACCGGCTCGTCGTCGTCCCAGAAGGTGCCGTCGAGGATGACGCAGTCGGCTTCCTCTGCCGCTTCCTCGAACTCGTCGGTCCAGCGGGCGAGGGCGGGCGCGTAGAGCAGGCTGCGGCCCGTCGTGGTCTCGCGCAGCCGCAGCGCGACCACCCAGGTGCGCTCGTCGGCTCCGGTGCCGACGGCGTACCGCGGCCTTTTGGCCGAGACGGGTACGGCATCTATTTCCACGGTGCCGTTCTTGACGAGCGGTTCCGCTTCGCGGCCCAACTCGCGCCATTCGATACGGGTGTACGGGGCGAGCACCTCGCCCAGCCGCAGCCGGCCGAGCAGGGCGTCCCGTACCGGCAGGGTGGCGAGGATGTCGAAGCCGTCGGCCTCACGCAGCCGGGCGATGCCGAGGGTGTGGTCGAGCTCGGCGTCGGTGAGGATCACTCCTGCCACGGGGGATTCGCGCGGCCCGGGCCCGGGCCGTAGCGCGTGGCTGTCCTCGATCTGGTCGCCGATGTCGGGGGTGGCGTTGACGAGATACCAGCGGCCCTCGTCCGCGCGCAGGGCGAGTGAGGCATGACGACGGCGCCGGTGCGGGTGTGCGCGTGCCCCGGCACAGCCGGGACACGCGCAGTTCCACTGGGGCAGCCCGCCGCCCGCCGCGGTGCCGAGCACCTGCAGCAGCATGGCGGCGGGGTCTACCGGTCGGTGAGCGCGTAGGCGGTGACTTCGAGCGCGGTCTCGACGACCTCGAACTCGGGAGTCTGCCAGTTGATGGTCTCCTCCGATGTTTCCTTGCTGTCCTGCATGAGCTGTACCTGCCTTCCTGAGATGTGGGGGTCAGGAGTGATTCAGGAGTCATTGCTCTGTGACGCATGGTCGAGCAGGACTGTACGCCTGTTCACATGAGTGTCCGGCGTTCAGTTATGTGCCATAGAGTTGCGTCTTGATGAGACGCGGTCAATGGTCCGGACCGATAAGGTCGGAGCTGTATCAGGCCAACTTCGGAGTCGGGAATGCGTCCGCAGGGATGATCGTTGATCCTGGGAGCAGCACCAATCGACAACGTAAGGATCGACCGCTCGTGAGCAAGGTCCCCTCCATCTCCCTCAACAATGGCGTCGCCATGCCGCAGCTCGGCTTCGGTGTCTGGCAGGTAGCGGATGACGAGGCGGCGAAGGCGGTTGCCACGGCCCTGGAGTCCGGCTACCGCAGCATCGACACTGCGGCCATCTACGCGAACGAAGAGGGCACCGGCCGCGGCGTGGCCGCCTCCGGCGTCCCCCGCGAGGAACTCTTCATCACCACGAAGCTCTGGAACAGCGACCAGGGTTACGACTCGACCATGCGCGCCTTCGACGCCTCGCTGGACAAGCTGGGCCTCGACTACATCGACCTGTACCTGATCCACTGGCCGCTGCCCTCCAAGGACGCCTACGTGGACACGTACAAGGCCTTCGAGAAGATCCATGCGGACGGCCGCGCCACGGCCATCGGCGTCTCCAACTTCCTTCCGGAGCACCTTGAGCGGCTGATCGCCGAGACCTCGGTCGTCCCGGCCGTGAACCAGATCGAGCTGCACCCACAGCTCCAGCAGGGCGAGCCGCGCGCGTTCCACGACAGGCACGGCATCAAGACCGAGGCCTGGTCCCCGCTGGGCCAGGGCAGGGGCCTCCTGGAGGTCCCGACGGTCGTCGCCGTCGCGCAGAAGCACGGCCGCACCCCCGCCCAGGTGGTGCTGCGCTGGCATCTGCAGATCGGCAATGTCGTGATTCCCAAGTCCGTGACCCCGTCCCGGATCAAGGAGAACCTCGACGTGTTCGGCTTCGAGCTGGACGCCGACGATCTGGCGGCGTTCGCCGCGCTGGACGAGGGCAAGCGTCTTGGCCCCGACCCGGCGACGTTCGCCTACGACGCCTGATCGACGCCTGATCGCTGCCTGAACGACCCCGTCGCCGCCCGGTTCACGCCGGGCGGCGATGTCGTTCTCGCGGGCACACTCCTGCGTGCCGGTGGCGAAACCAGACGGTAGGGCTCGTCGAACCAAAGGCCGTTTCGAGCCGAGCGCGTCGATTCGTCACATTTACGAACCATATGCCTAGGGTTGGTGATCCGCAGTCCCCCTCCCCATGGAGAGAGCTCAAATGGAGCGTTTCAGACGTGCGTCGTTGACAGGACTCGCCACGGCCGTCGTGCTGGCCGGGTCGGTCGGCATGGCCATGGCCATGGCCGGCCCCGGCACCTCCCGTGCCGCCGGCCGACGGCACGGGCAACTCGGGCAATGAGCGGCCGGTGCCCGAACGGCCGGAGCTGACGGCGAGCGTCACGGTGAGCGAAGTCGCGGCGTGGCATCAGTTCCGGGTGTACGGGACCACCAAACACCTGCCGCCGGGCACCAAGGTCGCGCTCCAGCAGAAGCAGGGCACAGAGTGGGTGACCCTGCCGGCGTCCATGAACACGACGTACAAGTCGACCTACAAGATGCGCGTCCTCCTCGGCATCAAGGGTCACAGCACGCTCCGGATGGTAGGCGGCGGCACCGTCTCGCCCGAGGTCACCGTCACGGTGCACTGAGGCCGGCCCGGCTCATCGCGCGGACGTAGCCCTCGTCGAACGCCATGCGGCGGCGAGGGCTACGTTCATGGTGTGCGCGACTGCCACACAGCCGACCAAGGAGTACGGACATTGAGCGGGGCACTGACACCTGGCCGCTACCTGGTGCGCAATATCGGCAGCGGGCTGCTGCTCGAGGTGTACGGCGGCGTCAAGGCCAGCGGCGCCAATGTCCAGCAGGGCAAGGAGACCGGGGCCCCGGGGCAGCAGTGGCAGATCGACCCCGTGCCGGGCGGCAGCGGGCTCTACCACTTCGTGAACGCCGCGAGCGGCAAGCGGCTGGACGTCGCGGGCGCCGCGACCGAGAACGGCGTCAACATCCAGCAGTGGAAGGCCAACAACTTCGGCGCCCAGGAGTGGATCATCGAGCAGCACCTGGACGCGCCGGGCACCGTCGCCATCGTCAGCTTCATCAGCGGGCTGCTGCTCGAGGTTGCCGACGGCAGCATGGACGACGGCGCGAATGTGCAGCAGTGGGAGGACACCGACTCACCCGGCCAGTGGTGGCACCTCGAGCCCGTCACTCCCTGACCAGGAGCACCGCTCCGACGGCTACGGCGACCACACCGGCGCCGACCGCACCCGCGGCCAGGAAGCCGTGGGAGGAGCGCCAGGAGAGCGCGGACCACCGCGACTGCGCGGACAGCAGCGACCCCGTGCTCATCCACGACCCCACAGAGAACAGCGACTGGGTGGATCCGACCGAGCCGACCGACAGCGCGCTGCCGACCGAGCCGACAGAAAGCGCCGAGCCGACGGAGCCGATGGAGAGCACCGACCCCACGGAGCCGATCGACAGTACGGAGTCCTTCGACCACAGGGACAGCAGCGAGGCGGACCCCGTGGGCTCAGTGGACTTGACGGACTTCTTGCACTTCATGGCCATGGGGTCATCCTGCCCCTGATTCAGCCCCGGCGGGCGGTGTGCACCGTGCGCGCGGTGAGCAGATACACGTCCGGGCGATGCCGCAGTCCCTGCGGGTCTTCCGGGTCCAGCAGCCGGTCGAGCAGCGCGAGGTCCTCGGCCGACAGCAGGCCGTCCAGGATCTTGCGCTGCCAGGCGAAGGCGGAGACCAGCTGTTCGCGTACCGCCTCGGGCACCGGCGCGGGGATGTCCAGCAGGAATGAACGGGTCCCGCTCGGCGTGAGGCCGGCCGCGCCGAGCAGCCCCCGCCAGTCCTCGACCTCGTCCTTCGTGCCGGACAGCTCCGCCCGCATCCGGATGAACCACTCCCCCGCAGCCGCGTCGATGCGGCCCTCGAGCCCCGGCCGACCGATGCCGATGTCGCGCGGGAGGTGACGCGAGGGCAGCCCGCCCTCGACCACCGCGAGCAGCCCGCCCGGGCGCAGCAGCCGGGCGAAGTCGGCGAGCACGCCGCGCTGGTCACCGATGTGGTGCACAGAGTTGCCCGCCCAGATCAGGTCGGCCTCTCCCAACTCCTCGATGTTGTCCGGGAGCTCAGCATGGCTGGTACGGACGCGGTCGCCGAGCCCGGCGCGCTCGGCACGTGCGCGGGCCCGGGCGAGGAGCGGCTCTGTGGCGTCCACGGCGACCACTTCGGCGTAGGGGAACGCCTCGGCGAGCAGCGCGGTCAGCACACCCGGACCACTGCCGATGTCGAGGATCCGCCGGACGCCGGCGGCGGGCAGCAGTTCGTCCAGCCAGGCCGCCGCCTGGCGGTACAGAGGATTCTGGAGCTCCGCGCCGCGCTCCAGCAGCGGGCCGAGTTCGTCCCAGTCGATATGCGTCGTGTCGTGGTGATGGCTCATGGACTCAAGGTTCGCGCGATGGTGCGGTTACGGCGACTGTTGTTGCGGTTCCGGCAAAATAACGCCTCCACGGTGCTCCTGCGGGCTGATGCCGCGGACCCGCTTGAATGCCGCGCTCAGCGCGAACGAGCCGCTGTAGCCGACCTTCCTGGCCACCGCCTCGACCGTCGCGTCGGTGTCCCGCAGCAGATCCGCGGCGAGCGCGAGCCGCCAGCCCGTCAGGTACGCCATCGGGGGCTCTCCCACCAACTCGTTGAAGCGGCGGGCGAGTCCGGCCCTGGAGACCCCGCACTTGGCGGCCAGCGAGGCCACCGTCCAGGCGTGGGCGGGATCGTCCTGCAGCAGCCGCAGCGCCCGGCCGACCACCGGGTCGCCCATCGCCAGATACCAGGCCGGGGCGGCGGCGTCCGGGCGCGAGAACCAGGCCCGCACGACGGCGATCAGCACCAGGTCCAGGATCCGGTCGAGCACCACGCTCTGGCCGGGCTCGTCGCGGGAGATCTCGTCGTCGAGCACCGGCATCAGCGGGCAGTTCCACACATCGGCAGGCAGATGGAGCAGCTCGGGCAGCGAATCGAGCAGCTGCCCGCTGATCTCGCCCTTCATCTGGTACGTGCCGACCAGCATGGTGGCCGAGCCCGCAGGGTCGTTGCCCCAGCTCCGTACGCCCAAGTGCATGGACTCCGCGAGCGGTTCGCCCTGCAGCGTGTGGCAGGTGCCGCCGGGACCGATCAGCGCCGTTGGCTCACGGGTGATCTCATCCGCCGTGGTGTACGAACCCGGGCCGCGGGCGATCGCCACATCGCCGGGACGCAGCATCACCGGGTCACCGGCATCGGGCATGATCCAGGCCTCGCCCGCGGTCATGCAGAGCAGCGAGAGCGGGGCGTGGTCCTCGACGCGTACGGACCACGGCGGCTCCATCACCATCCGCAGCAGAAAGGCGCCCCTGGCGCGCGGTCCATCCAGAAGCCGGGCGAGAGCGTCCATGTACCAAAGCGTAGACGCACGCATATGGCATTGAGCCTCTGGAGCATGGAGAGTCCAGGCCGCGGCCACGAGCCTTGAGGCATGACAGAGAACCTGAAGCAGGAGACGGTGCAGAAAACGGTGCTGGTGACGGCGGCCACGGGCAAGACCGGCCGTCGGGTGGCGGAGCGGCTCGCGGCGCGCGGCGTGGATGTGCGGGCCGGATCGCGCAAGGGAGAGGTCCGCTTCGACTGGGAGGACGAGTCCACCTGGGGGCCCGCACTGCGGGGCGCGGACGCGGCGTACGTCGCGTACTTCCCCGACGTGGCGGCTCCGGGAGCCCCCGAGGCGATGCGGTCCTTCGGCCGGCAAGCGGCCGAGAACGGGGTGCGGCGTCTGGTGCTGCTCTCCGGCCGTGGTGAACCGGAAGCCGTGGTGGCCGAGGGCGCACTGCGGGAGTCGGGCCTGGACATGACGGTCGTGCGGGCGAGTTTCTTCGCGCAGAACTTCAGCGAGGGCGCCATGTCGGAAGGGGTGCTGGCCGGGGAGATCCCGTTCCCGGCGGGCGAGACCGCGGAGCCCTTCATCGACGCGGACGACCTGGCGGACGTGGTGGTCGCCGCGCTCACGGAGGACGGTCACACCGGGCTCGTCCATGAGCTGACGGGGCCGCGGCTGCTCACCTTCGCGGAGGTGGCGGCGGAGATCGGCCGGGCGACGGGCCGCGATGTGCGCTATGTCCCGGTGTCCGGCGAGGCGTACACGGAGATGCTCCAGCAGTACGGGCTGCCGGCGCCGGACGCGGAGTGGCTCACGGGACTGTTCGTCATGCTGCTCGACGGGCACAACGCCTCGCTGACGAATGGCGTGCGGCAGGTACTGGGCCGCGCGCCGAAGGACTTCGCGGACTTCGCGCGGCATACGGCGGAGTCGGGCGCATGGCACGCCTGACAGGAGGGCGCGGGCCGGGCCTGTACCGGCCCGGCCCGGCTCCCTGACCGTCGCGGCTCGTCAGTTCGCCCCGTGCCCCGGGGCGATCTGCTCCACCCGATGGGCGAGCTCGAAGTCCTTCTCGGTGACCGCGCCGCCCGCGTCATGGGAGTTCACCGACAGGGCGAGCGTGTTGTAGCCGAGGGTCAGATCCGAGTGGTGGTTCAGCTCGTCCTGGATCTGCGCGATGTGCACGACCATCGCGGTCGCCGCGAAGTGCGTGGAGAGGCGGTACGCGCGGGCGATACGGTCGCCTTCCTGGGACCAGCCGGGAAGTTCGCTCAAGCGGTCCTCGATGTCCTTCTGCGACAGCGGCTCTGTGGGCATGACCAGGATCCCTTCAGAAAACGGCGGCGGCTTCGGCCACCATAAATGGGATGCCCGTCCGACAGCGCTCTGTGTACGTTCCACCGGTGGAAGCTCTGACCGAAAAGCAGATACGTGGAGCCTTCGTCAACTGCACGAAGGGCGAGGCGACCCGCCTGAAGCTCCCCATGGACTTCGCCGAACTCCCATGGGAGGACCTCGACTTCCTCGGCTGGACCGATCCGGGCGCCCCGCTGCGGGCCCATATCGTCCTCCCCCGGCCAAACGGCCCCGTCGGCGTCACCCTACGGGTGCCGTCGACCGGACGGACCAGCGCTGTCAAGTCCAGCATGTGCCAGGCCTGCCTCACGGGACACGCCTCGTCCGGGGTGACCCTCTTCGCCGCCCCGCTGGCCGGCGCGGCGGGACGGGAGGGAAACACCGTGGGCACGTATCTCTGCGCGGACCTCGCCTGCTCGCTGTACATCCGCGGCCGGAGGCAGCCCAAGCTGCGCGGCGGCCTCCACGAGGAAACCCTCACGCTGGAGGAGCGGATCACCCGTACGGTCGGCAACCTCACCGCCTTCGCCGACAAGGTGATGGGCCTGCGCTGAGCGCGGGGGCGCGGGGGCGCGGATCAGCCGCGCGAGTCCAGGACCTGCTCGATGGTGTCGGCCTGCTGGGCCGGCTTGTCGGGGCGGTGGCGCAGTACGCGGGCGAAGCGCAGGGTGACACCCGCCGGGTAGCGCGGGGAGCGCTGCACGCCGTCGAAGGCGATCTCCACGACGAGCTCGGGACGGACCCTGACGGTGAACCCGTCGTCGTCCACGGCCAGTTCGCGCAGTCGCTGCGTCTGCCAGCGCAGCATCTCGTCGGTGAGGCCCTTGAAGGTCTTGCCGAGCATGAGGTACGTACCGTCGGCGGCGCGTGCGCCGAGGTGGAGGTTGGAGAGCAGGCCGGTGCGTCGGCCGTGGCCCCACTCGGCGGCGAGGACGACGAGGTCGAGGGTGTGGACGGGTTTGACCTTGAGCCACGAGCGGCCGCGGCGGCCCGCGACGTACGGCGCGTCGAGGGCCTTGACGAGGACGCCCTCATGGCCGCGGCGCAGCGTCTGAGCGAAGAACTCCTCTGCGGCGGCGACCTGCTGGGCGGAGGCGGGGTCCTCGACCACCGCGCGGCGCACGCGCATCGGCTCGGGGACGAGGCGGGCGAGGACGGTGCGCCGTTCGCTTCCGGGGAGGTCGAGCGTGGGCTCCCCGTCGGCGGCGAGGACGTCGAAGAAGACGGGAGACAGGGGCAGCGCGGCGCGTGCCGCGTCCACGTCGACGCGGGAGCCGACCCGGGAGGCGATGTCCTGGAAGGAGACGGGGCGGCCGGTTGCGTCCAGGGCGATCACCTCGCCGTCCAGGATGAACTGGTCGCCCGTCATCTGCCGGGCGGCGTCCGTGACTTCGGGGAGGCGGTCGGTGATGTCGTCGAGGGACCGCGTGTAGATCCGGATGTCCTCACCGCTGCGGTGCACCTGGACGCGGATGCCGTCGAGCTTCTCCTCGACCACGCAGGCGGTGCCGAGCGCGTCGACCGCTTCGGTGACCGACTTCGCGGTGTGGGCGAGCATCGGCAATACGGGGGTGCCGACGCGCAACTGGAACCTCTGGAGCGCGGCGGGCCCCTCGGCGAGCAGGTCGCGGGCGACGCGGGGCAGCGACCCGTCCAGCATCACGGCCCGCCGCACATCGGCGGCGGGCGCCCCGGCGGCCTGGGCGACGCCCTCCAGCGCGATCGCGTCGAGCGCGCCCTGTCGTACCTCGCCCATCAGCAGCCGCATCACAAACTCCTGCTCCTCGGCGGTGGCGCGGGCCATGAGCTCCCGCACGAGGCGCTTGCGCTCGGCCTGGGATCCGGATCCGGTGACCTCGGCGAGACGGGTGAACGCGGCGTCCGCGTCGGCGACGGTCAGACTCGGGACGCCGGCGGGCGGTACGGCTTCCTTGAGCACACTCCAGCCGACGCCGATGCGGCCCTGCGGCACGCGCCCGGCGAGGTACGAGATGACGAGGGCGACGTCGTCGGGCTGCGCGTCGGAGAACAACCCGGCGAGCGCGGCGATCTTCCGCGACCGCGCGGAGGCGGCGGCGACTTCTCGGGACACGTCGACGACCCGGACCAGCAGCATGGGGCCATGGTGCACGGCGGGGGCGGGGGGCGCACGTGCTGCGGGTGCGGGGGTCGCGGCGCGGGGCGCGGGGGGTCGCGGCGCGGGGGGTCGCGGCGCGGGGCGCTGCTCGGCGCGGGGGCCCGCGGCGCGGGTCCACGGGTTGCCCGGGGGCGTAGCGTGCGGGCTCCGGGGCCCCTCCGGGCTCGACTCCTCGGGGTCGGCGGCATGAACGCGGTCGTCCAGTGGGCCGGTGGCTGCCGCCGATCCCCTGCGGGGACGACCCTGCACGGCCCCTCCCCCTGCGGACGTCACAGCTGGTCCCCGCCGCCCGCACCGGGGAGCGACTCGGGGCCTGGGGGCTTGCCCACGGTTTCGGGAAGCCCCGGGCCGACCCGCACCCCATCCGTAACGGCCGAGTCCAGTCTCCCCAAGGTTCACCCAACTCCCCTAGCCTTCCGTCGACTTGATCGCTCCAGCGATCGAACCGACGTGAAGGCAGGGGACCATGGGGAAGCTCACGCGCGCCGCCGTGACGACGACAGTCGCGGCCGGGCTGCTCGTCACCGCACTCGCCCCGGCACAGGCGGCCACGCCCCAGGTCGCGGACCCGGGGCAGCTGCCCTACTCCTCCGCCACCTGGGTGGGCGTCCACAACGCCTACGAGAAGGCGAAGTACTCGTACTTCGCCGATGCGCTCGACTCCGGCGCCGGGATGCTCGAACTCGACGTCTGGACCAATGTGTTCGGCCGGTCGTGGCGGGTCTCGCACAATAACCCGCTCGGCAACAACAACAACTGCGAGAACGCGGCGAACGCCGCCGAACTGCGCACCAAGTCCAGAAACCAGGACCTCGGCGGCTGCCTCGCGGACATGAAGGCGTGGCACGACGCCCACCCCGGCCATCGTCCGATTCTGATCAAGATCGAGATGAAGGACGGCTTCCAGAACAACAACGGACGCGGTCCCGCCGCGCTCGACGCGCTGCTCTCCGCCCGACTCGGCGACGCCCTGTTCCGCCCGGCCGACCTGGCGGGCTCTCACCCTGAACTCGACACGGCGGTACGCACGAACGGCTGGCCCGCACGCTCCGCCCTCGCCGGCAAGTTCGTGGTCGAGCTGATCCCCGGCACGGTCGAGGAGGGCAACCCCGCCGACACCCTGTGGACCGACCGCGAGTACGCCACGCACCTGCGCAATCTCGCGGCTGCGGGCAGGCTCCGGGATGCGGCCGCCTTCCCGGCCGTCCACGGCGCGGCCGCCGGCGACCCCCGCACCCGGTACGCCGATGCCGGTATCCGCCCCTGGTTCGTCCTCTTCGACGGCAACGCCGGTACGTACGCGGGCGGCACCGTCGACACCGCGTGGTACGACCGGAACCACTACCTCGTCGTCATGACGGACGCACACAATGTGGCGCCCGCGATCGACGGCACGAACCCGACCGAGGCGCAGGCCCGCGACCGGGTCGCGCTGCTGGCGGGCCGCCACGCAAGCGTGGTCTCGGCGGACTGGTACCCGCTGCCCTCTGTGCTGTCGACGGTGGTGCAGCGGGGCGGCGGCCAGTAGCGGGCGTAACGCAAGTCATAGCGAGACCTGGGGGTACCGCGGAACGCAGCATGATGGTTTCCCGTTCATCTACACGTGGGGGCGGATGGGACAGTGTCCCCGGGCCTCACCTGTTGCCCACAGGGACGATCGTTCGGCTGAAGCCCTGTGGAGCGTTTCGCCGAGAGGCGACCGCCATCCGCGCCCACCTCCAGCCGCCCCGGCCGGAAACCCCCGTCCGGCCGGGGCGTCGTCGGCGCGCCACAATCCTTGTGCCAGCTCTTGTGCCGTCCCGGGTGTTTGCGGCAAGTAGGAGCGCACAGCCCTGGACGGGTTCTAGCCTCGGCGGGTGAGGCAACGCGAGGCACGTGCGGGGGCGTTACACGGGGGGTGTCAGGGGTGGCGGGTATCGGGGATGCCGCGGGCGGGGTGCGGTTGTTCGTCAGTTATGCGGGGGCGGACAGGGCTTGGGCGGAGTGGGTGGCCTGGCAGTTGCAGGATGCCGGGTATGAGGTTGAGTTGGATGCCTGGCACTGGGAGGCGGGGGCGAACGCTGTCCTGCGCATGAACCAGGCCATGGAGCGCGGCTGGGCGCCATCTCCTCCACGCTGCTGCTGCGTCGCCTGCGCGCGGGCTCACGCAAGAACGCCACCTACACCGCCTTCCGTGAGGTCGGCCGTGTGATCCGTACCGTCCAGCTGCGCTACCTCTCGGATGCCCCACTGCGCCGGCGGGTCACCGCGGCCACGAACAAGGTCGAGGCGTTCAGCTCACATCTCGCCGTACCTGACCGAGCACATCCGCCGCTTCGGCGAGTACTCCACCCACGAACTCGGCCTTGAGCCCGAGGCGTACGACCCGCACCTGGACGTCGACTTCAGCCCGCTGCGCGGCGACGGCCCCGGCGCGGACGGCTACCGCCAGGCAGCCTGACCATCGATGCCAGGTCACTACTTCAGCGGCAGCGTGATGCCGCCCGGCGCCAGCGCCATGCACACGCACGCGCACTTGGATCGGCGAGGTGAGGCCGGTTCCGGCGGCCGCCGCGGGTATCGGCGGGCAGATTCGCGACCAGCTCCGCAAGCGCGTCCGCCGTGAGATGGGCCGATTCCTCGGTGCGAGGCCGACGGCCCCGGGAAGGGTGGCCACGGGTCGCCGTCCGGCGCTGAATCGCTGGCCCTGGCTGCGCTGTCGTATCCGTTCTGGATGTGGGCCCGCCGGGGGCGGTGCACTGTGTGCGGATCAGCGGGCGATCGAGATCGCGAAGGGCGCGAATCCGCTGGACCGAATCACGTGCGGTACGAACAGTATCGCGGCCTCTGTGGCGCGGGCGGTCCGGATCCCGCCGAGATCAGTGATCCACTCCTTGCGCCAGCCGAGGTTGATGAGCAGTTCACGGACGGCCTGCTTGGCCTGCGGGTCCTCGCCGGAGAGGAAGGCGTCGGGCGCCTGGGTGAGCGTGGCTGGCGCGGTCATCACCGGGAAGAGCATGGTGTTGAGTGTCTTGACGACGCGCGTTTCGGGGAGCGCTTCCTGCAGTTGCTCGGCGAGGCTTGAGCCGGGATAGATCAGGTCGGCGGGCAGTCCGTCCGGTCCGTCGACGGTGGCGTTGGAGACGTCGACGAGGATCTTGTCGCGCAGTTCCTCGCGCAGGGCGACGAGCCGGTCCAGCGAGCCGGCGCCAGGGGTGGCGTTGATGACGATCTGGGCTGTCCGGGCAGCGTCGGCGGCGGCGCCCGGCGCGCGGTCCGCCACGGTCACCTCATGCCCTGCCCGGGTGAGGGCTGTGGCCAGGTTGCCGCCGACGCGGCCGTTTCCGAGAACTGCGATCGTGGTCATGGTGGTGTGGTCCTTTCGTGGGTGCGGGTTGTGGTGCGCGGTCAGCGGGAGAGGGTGGCGACGGCTTCGGCGTGGATGCCGGGCGCGGCGGCCAGGAGGCTCTCGCTCTGCGGGGTCCAGGGGCGGCCCTCGGCGTCGGAGATCTGTCCGCCGGCCTCGGTGACGAGCAGCGCCCCGGGCAGCAGGTCCGCGCGGGCGCCGGCGAACTGCCAGAAGGCGTCGATCCGGCCGGCGGCCACGTTCAGCAGGTGCAGGGTCGCGGGCACGGCGGTGCGGACGACGAGCGCGTCGAAGAGCATCGCGGTGATCGAGGAGCCGACGCGCCGCACGACCTTCTCGTCCTCGTCCGGCCGGGCCTGGCTGGTGGCCACGATGCTCAGGCCGAGGTCCGCGGTCTGGGAGACGTGCAGCGGCCGGCCGTCGAGGTGGGCGCCCGCGCCGGTGAGCGCGGTGTAGGTCTCGCCGGTCAACGGCAGGTGGACCGCGGTGAGCACCGGCTGGTTCTCACGCACGAGGGTGGCGGTCACCGCCCACTCCGGCAGGGCGTGCAGGTGGTTGACGTTGCCCTCGGCCGGATCCACGACCCACCATTCGCCGGGCGGCAGCGCCCCGCCGTCCAGTTCGTCCTCCACCCAGCCGGCGTCCGGGCGCAGGCGCGTGAGGCGGGGGCGCAGGATGTCGAGGGCCGTGTCGTCGTTGGCGGCGAGCGCGCGCATCAGCTCTTCGCGGGTCTGGTAGCGAACCACCTCGCCGAAGCGCTCGCGCAGCGCCGAACCGGCCGCGCGCACGGCGTCCGCGGTCTGGCCGAGCAGGTCGGCGTCGGAGGCGGCGACGTCAGTGGTCTGAAGCGTTTCGGACATGGCGGTACTCCCGTGTGAGGAGGGGTGATGAGGCCGGTCGAGAGCCGAACTGCGCGTTACTTCTTGCGCTTTCGCCTCAACGGTATGCAGCCCCTTCATTAACTTCAAATGCATGTCAAGCACGGATAGGATTACTCACATGCAATTGGATTTGAACCTGCTCACCGCGCTCGACGCGCTGCTGGAGGAGGGAAGTGTGGCCGGGGCGGCCGCGCGCCTGCACGTCACCGCCCCCGCGATGAGCCGGAGTCTGGGCCGGATCCGGCGCACGACCGGGGATCAGATCCTGGTGCGCACCGGCCGCACGATGACCCCGACGCCGTATGCGATCGCCGTCCGGGAACAGGTGCACGAGCTGCTGCACCAGGTCCAGGGGGTACTGGCACCGAGCCGTGAACTCGATCTGGCAACGTTGGAGCGCACTTTCACACTCCGCTGGCACGATTCCCTGGTCGCCTTGAGCGGCCCCGCACTGCTCGCGGCCGTGCGCGGACAGGCGCCGGGCGTGCGATTGCGCTTCATCGCGGAATCGAGCATCGACACCCCCGAGTTGCGGCGCGGCGAGGTCGACCTGGAGGCGAACGCCAACCGCCCGAGCGCACCGGACATCCGTGCCGAGAACGTGGGCGAGACCCGCCTCGTCATCGTCGTGAGGCAGGGGCACCCCCTCACCCGCGTCAGGACCTTCACCGCAAAGCAGTACGCCGCCGCTGAGCACGTCACCGTCTCGCGACGTGGAAACCTCAGCAATGCCCTCGACGACGCCCTCGCGCGGCTCGGCCTCACCCGCCGCGTGGTGGCGACCGCGCCCACGGAAGCGGCCGCGCTGGAGTTCGCGCGCGGCTCCGATCTCCTGATCAGCGTCCCCGAAGCCACCACGCGGTCAGCGGTCGCCGACCTCGGCCTGGTCGTGCTCCCCCTCCCGCTCGAACTGCCGTTGGCACCGATATACCTGTCGTGGCATCAGCGCTACGACACCGACCACGCCCACGCCTGGCTGCGCGGGCTGGCGCGAACCGCGCTGGCCATGTGCGGAGCGTCGCGCTGCCACAGTACGAATGCGACGATCAGGATGACGCCGGCGGCGAGGAAGCCCCATGCCATGGGCGAGCCCCAAGAGCGGGACTCGGCATTGGAGAACCCGTAGACCAGGGCGAACAGCCCGGCCGGGATCGTCGCGGCTCCCGGCAGGTCCAGCCTCGTGCCGGCCTTGTCCCGGGTGTGAGCCACCAGCCGCGCCCCGTCGGCGGTGACGACGGCGGCGAAGACGACGTTGATGAACATGGTCCAGCGCCAGTCGAGGAACTGGGTCAGCGAGCCGCCGATCAGCAGTCCCAGGACGGTGCCGGAGGCGCCGATCGCACATCGCGCGTCCCTGCCCCAAGACCGCCGCCGACGGCTGCTACTTCTGCGAAGACTTCCAAACCGATCGGCAGTTCCTGCCGATCCACCGCGACACACTCGCCCGCACACGCAAACTGCAGATCAGCGCCACGGCAGCGGCACGTCCTCGCGCTGCCGCCGTCAACGAGCGACTGGCCACCGCCGTCGAGCATGTCATCGCGAGCATCACAGACCAGGAACACGACGAGCTGTCCCCGCCACCGGACGACAGCGAAGCCATCCGCCACGAGACCGAGAGGGCAGCCGATGCGGGCTGACAACTCGGCCCACCTGGCCGAAGCCGCTCAACAACGCCGCCTGGACTGCATCGAACGCGCCAAAGCAGTCTTGAACAGCCTGGAGCGCGACGGCGGCCCGGTCACCGTCGCCGGAGTCGCCTCCCGGGCTGGGGTATCCCGCACCTTCCTCTACGACGACGCCCAGACGGTTCTGCTCACCAGACTGCGGAATCTCGCCAGCGGACAGCCCGCCTCGGGCCGACCCGCCCTGCCCGACAAAGAGCGCATCACCACCAAGTCCCACGAAGCCATCGTGCGCACGTTGCGGGACGCCAACCGGAAACTCAACGAGGACAATGAGCGGCTCCGGAACGAGCTCGCCGTCGCACTCGGACAACTCCGCGACCTTCGCCGCGGCACCCCCACACCTGCCGCAACCCAACGTAACTGACACCTTCATGGCCTCAACGGCAGTGAGGGCCAGGCACATAACGGCAGGTAGTGCGTGCTGCGGTTCTGTGGACAGCCGTCGCCACTTGCCAGAGCACGAGGCAGCCCCTCCTTGGCATGACGAGGAGGGTCCAGGAGCCGCTTTGCTCAGCTGGTCAGCAGCTCGGCAGGCCCCTCCACCGCGGGCCCGCAGCCGTCGGGCAGCCCCGCCACAACGAAATCGACGGCCTCCGCCGCGCTGGACCACACCTGCTGAACACACACCTCGCTGACACTGCAAGCGACACAGAAGACCAGTTCATAGCGGGTAGTGCTCGCAGAAGGTCCAGATAAAGGCAGGGTCGTACGGCAAGTTCAATGAGGAGCCGACCCGGCCGGAGCAGAGGGCACGTCGCCCCACCTCGGAGCCAGTCACACCCGATTGACTGACCGTTTCAGAATGAGGCTGTTAAGGCCGAGGCAGTGGTGTGGAGCGCGCGATGCGGAATCCCACGTCGTCGATCCGGAAGGTCGGGTGGCTGCGCCGCCGCACCGACGCCCGGCAGCTCCAGTGCTCGTCCGCCCATCCACCACCACGGAGCACCCGGTAGGTGCCATACACCTCGGCGTCGTAGACGTCCCAGCACCAGTCCCACACATTGCCCAGCATGTCGTACAGGCCCCATGCGTTGGGCTGCTTGCCGCCGACAGTATGGATCCGCCCATCAGAGTTGCCTTGGTACCAGGCGACGTCGTCGAGCTGGCCGTACCGCGGGCCAGTACTCCCCGCACGACAGGCGTGCTCCCATTCGGCCTCGGTCGGCAGCCGGTACCCGTCTGCGGACGTGTCCCATTCGGCCCTCTCGGCGTCGACGCACAGTTGATACGCGGGCGCCAGCCCCTCACGCCGGGACAAGGCGTTACAGAACTGGACCGCGTCCCACCACGAAACACCGTCAACCGGCAGCCGCTCGTTTTGGGTGCTACTCGGCCGTCGGCCTGTCAATAGTGCATACCAAGACTGAGTGACCGGGAACGCCGACATCTGAAACGGCGCGACCTCGACCGTCCAACTGCTCTGCGTCCGCCGGTCCGACAGTGCCACCCGTCCCGACGGGACGGCAACCATCTCGTTTCCTGCCCCCGCGTCCACAGGGCCACCCTACCGGCGTCTTCCCACCGCTCTACCGATCCCTCTGAGGGATCTGAGGAGGCAGCGGAGCCGATGTCGGACCAGCGCCCAGCACCTCCGTCCACTCAGCGGTGGGGCCAGATCAACTTCGTACACCGTGGAGCCACTTCTCGTCCGTGCGGTGAAGCCCAAAAAGGCGCTTACAAACAAGACGCCCTTCCCGCTCCTACACGGGGCCACATCGGCGGGAGCCATAGGGGGAGCCACACACGACGACACTCGGCGGTCTCGCACGGCTCCAGACGGACGCCCATTTGCCGACCACGACGTCGAAGGTGTCCCGGATGCGGCGAGGGACGGTCCGGTTTCCCGCGGACCGGTTCGCCGAGCACCGCAATGCCGACGGCGAGGCCCAGCTGCGCGGACCTCGAAGTAGATAAAGGTCCGCTTCGCCCCGATATGATGCATTTTGTGATCACGCCCGGGCGGCTGCGGCGCCGTCGTCCTCCCTACGGCGGCCGGTGGGAAGCTGCCCTGCTGTCACCGGTGGTCCTCACCGTCCTCATCGCCGGCCTGGCGTTCTCCACACCGAGGGAGATCGCCATCAGCCGCCTCCTGCCCGCCGCACCCGCCCTCGCCGCCGCGATGTGGCCTGTGCTTCCCACGATCCTGCTGGGGACGTTCTGCCTGCTGGTCATGATCGGCCTCAGCTTCGCCTACACCGACCTGGGGACGCCATACACGGGTGCTGCGATCATCGCGGTCACCTTGGCGGCCGCATATGCGAGCCATGTCCGCCTCCAGCGGGAGGAGACACTCGCCCACGTCCGGCTCGTCGCCGACGCAGCCCAGAAGGTGCTGCTGCGCCCCCTGCCGCGCCGCATCGCGGACGTCGAGATCGAGTCGCTGTATCTGGCGGCCCAAGAGCAGGCCCGGATCGGCGGGGACTTCTATGAGGCGGCCGACACGCCGTACGGGGTCCGGCTGCTCATCGGCGACGTACGCGGCAAGGGCCTGCCCGCGGTGGGGGCGGCCGCGGCGGTGATCAGCTGCTTCAGGGAGGCCGCGTACGACGAGCCCGGCCTGAAGGGCATCATCCATCGCCTGGAGGCCAGCATCACCCGCTACAGCGCCGCGTTCCCCGCCCAGGACCTGCCGGAGCACTTTGCCACCGCTCTTATCGCCGAGATTCCGCACGGCGGCGGCCACGCCAGACTTCTCAACTGCGGGCACCCCCCGCCGCTGCTTGTGCACCGCGGGGAGATCCGCATCCTGGAGCCCACTGCCCCCTCGCCGCCCCTCAACCTCGCGACGCTCATCGGAGACCGCTACTTCGTCGACACCGTCGCCGTCGCTCCGGGCGACCAGCTGCTGCTCTACACCGACGGCGTAACGGAGACGCGGGACCGCAGAGGCGAGTTCTTCCCGCTGCCGGACTGGATGCGGCGGCAAGGCTCCGCGCCGCCCCGCGAGCTGCTCGACCGGCTTCACCGGGACCTGCTCCACTACAGCGGCGGAAGGCTCAACGACGACATCGCGGCGCTCGCCGTGCGGTGCCAGAACCCCCGGGTGCAGGAGCGCCCCGCGTAGGTGGTCGGCTGAGCGGAGCGAGCCGCGCTCCTAGCAGGCGTGCGCCACACGGGCAACGGTCCGCGCACCGTCGTCCGCGGCCCTCGCTATGGGTCGCGTCACCATTCCGCGAGCGAGGGGCTGGTTCCTACTGTGACCGGCACATCGGTACGCCTGCGGGAGGTCTCGGATGCGGTTGCGCAAATATCCCAAGCCGGCCGGCATGGGCACTGTCCTCGCTCTGCTCGCGGCCCTTCTGTGGCTCGCCCCCGCGCCGGCCGCGCATGCCGCCGTACCCCTGGAGAAGGTGGGCAGCTTCGGCGCCAATCCGGGCGGTCTGAACATGTACGTGTACCGGCCGGCCGCCCTCCCGGCGCATCCCGCGGTCGTGGTCGCCCTGCACGGCTGCACCCAGAGCGCCCAGGTCTACGCCGACAACTCCGGACTGACGACGTTCGCCGACCGGCACGGGTTTGTGCTGGTGCTCGCCGAGACGACGTCGGCGAACAACATCAGCAGCTGCTTCAACTGGTTCCAGACGACCGACAACCGGCGCGGGCAGGGCGAGGCCGCGTCGATCCGGCAGATGGTCGCCCATGCGGAGAGTGCGTACGGGGCCGATGCGGCGCGTACGTACGTCACCGGGCTCTCGGCCGGGGGCGGCATGACCGCTGTCATGCTCGCCGCCTATCCCGACGTCTTCGAGGCGGGCGCGGTGATCGCCGGGCTGCCGTACGACTGCACCAAGGACACCGGGGCCCTCACCTGCATGGACCCGGGCGTGGACCGTACGCCGACAGTGTGGGCGCAGCGGGTCCGCGACGCCTATCCGGGGTACGCCGGGCCGTGGCCCCGGGTGGCGGTCTGGCACGGCGACAATGACCCGAAGGTCGTCCCGAAGAACGCGGACGAGCTGCGGGACCAGTGGACCGCTGTGCACGGCGTGGACCAGAATCCGGACCGCACATCCACGATCGGGCCCGACCGGACGCGCCGGGAGCAGTATCTGGGGACCGACGGCAGGGTCGTCGTCGAGGTCGACCGGGTGCCCGCCATCGGCCACGGCACGCCAGTGGATCCGGGCAGCGGCCCGCAGCAGTGCGGGCAGACCGGCACCGCGAACTTCATCGCCTCGATCTGCTCCAGCTACTGGATCACCGAGTTCTTCGGCCTGGGCGGCTCCACACCGGATCCCGGCGGTCTGCCGGCCCCGGCCGGGCTCGCCGCCACGGGAGCCACCGACACTTCAATCACCTTGAACTGGAATGCGGTTGAGGGTGCGGCGGGCTACGCGGTGTACCGGGACGCGGCGCGTGTCGCCACTCCGGCCGGCTCGCCCTTCACGGACACGGGGCTGAGCCCGGGCACGGGCCATGCCTACAGCGTGGCCGCCCGCGACGCGGCAGGGGCCGAAGGTGCGCGCTCCGGCGCGGTCACGGCTGCCACCACCGGCTCCGCGGCGGCCTGCTGGACGGCCGACAACTACCACCATGTGGCGGCGGGACGGGCCACCACCGACGGCAGCTATGCGTACGCCAAGGGGTCCGCCCAGAACTTGGGCCTCTACAACACCTTCGTCACCCACACGCTGAAGGAATCCCCGCCCGGCCACTACGTCGTCGCCGACGGCAACTGCCCCTGACCCGACGGTCCGTACACCCCCCAAGGAGGTTTCCCTGTGCGCTTCGCCCTTCCGTACGCGGCCGCGCTGCTGCTCGCCGTCACCGCCGCACCGGCCGCCGCCCGGCAGCAGCCGGAGACGGAGACCCATTGCGCGCGGATCGCGCGGCTGCATGTGCCCGGCGCCGAACACCAAGAGGCCTCCTGTCTGGGTGAGTTGACGACGGCGGGGACGGTTGCCTCCGGCCACACGGATCAGGCCGACTGGGCCGGGCTGACCCCGGCGGGACTGGCCACGCCCAGCGGGGTGCCCGGCATCCAGATCGACGGCTATTTCCCCGACACATCGACCGGAAATGCCAACCACGGCTGGAGCCATGACTCGCAGTTCGTCGTCCGGCTGCCCGACCGCTGGAACGGCGGCCTGGTCGTCGCGGGCTCCCCCGGCGTACGCGAGCAGTACGCCAACGACCGCGCCATCGGCGACTGGGTCCTCTCCCGCGGCTACGCGTTCGCCGCCACTGACAAGGGCAACACGGGCGTGGGCTTCCACCGCGACGGCGCCGCGCCGGGAGCGGCGATCGCCGAATGGAACGACCGGGTCACGCAGTTGACCAGGGCCGCCCGCGCGGTCGTCGCCCAGCGCTACCACCGCCCGCCGTCCCGCACGCTTGCGACCGGCATGTCCAACGGCGGCTATCTGGTGCGCTGGCAGCTGGAGAACCACCCCGGGCTGTACGACGGCGGCGTCGACTGGGAGGGGACGCTCTGGCGGGCGGGCGGACCGCATCTGCTGACCTTCCTGCCGCCTGCGCTGCGCCACTATCCCGTGTACGCCTCCGGCGGCCCGGGCGCGGACGAGGCGCACCGGGCAATGGTCGCGGCCGGGTATCCGGCGGGGTCGGAGTTTCTGTGGCCCTTCCACCATCAGTACTACTGGGACCTGACCCAGCGGATCTACCGGGAGGAGCTGGACCCGGGTTACGACGGGCAGACTGAGGCGGGGACTCCGTACTGCGCACCCGGCACGCCCGCGTGCGACGCGGATTACGACTACGCGTCCCGGCCGCCCGAGGTACGCCGGGCCGTCGCGTCGATCGGGCTGACCGGCCGGATCGGCAAACCGCTGATCACGCTGCACGGCACCCTCGATGTGCTGCTGCCCATCGGCCGTGACTCCGATGTGTACGCAGCGATGGTGCGCGACGCCGGACGGGACGGGCTCTTCCGCTACTACCGCGTCGAAGGCGGCACGCATGTCGACTCGCTCTACGACGTCTTTCCGGACAGGCTGCGGCCGTTGACGCCGTGCCACCGCTCGGCGTTCACCGCCCTGGAAGCCTGGATCGGACACGGCAGGCAGCCGGTGTCCAGCCGCACGCTGGCCCGCCCGGAAGCGGCCGGTCCGCGCACGCTGCTCACCGATTGTCCGCTCGGCGGGCCGACCGGCAGCAGAGCGGCCGGATCCTGAGCAATCCCGAGTTCGCCCGGCCTCGAATAGCAGTCGTGCGGCAGCGCACCGGTCGGCGGTGCGCCGGTCCCGGCTGCTGGGGGAACAGGTGCGAGCGACCATACGGGTACGAGTACTGGCGGTGGACGGGCCACAGGTGTGGATCGCCGTGGGCGGCCGGCTGGCCAGGTCCACGGCTCCGATGCTCGGGCAGTTGCTGCGGCTCCGTGAGGCCGAGGGGTTCTCCGCGCTCTTCGTGGATGTCAGCGCCCTCGCCGACGACTGGGAGCTGACCCTCGACGAGATACGGGACGTGTTTCCCAGCGGCGAGAAGCTGACGTTCCACATCATCGGCCCGGCCGACGGCCTCCGATGGGAGCCGGGCCACGATCCACGGTTCGTCTTCCATACGGGAGCCGCCGCGGCATGGCGGGCGTGGGTGGACGGCCCCTCGACGCGGGGAGTGGCCACGGCAGCGGTGCGGTGGCCACTCACCGGCTTCAGGGTGCCGGCGTTGGGCGCGAGGGGCGGCCCGACCTCTGGGTGAGGGACGGTCCGACCCCTGGTGGGGGCCGTCCGGCCGGGTGAGGGCGGCCCGGCCCCGAGTGAGAGTCGGCCCCGACTGCTGGGTGAGGGAGTACCCGCCGGTGGCCGCAGGGGTCAGGGGGCGCCGTCGTCGGATGACGCGCGGTGTTCGCCGGACGCCGGTCCGCCGGCTTCGGTATCGGGATCGCCGCTATGGGGCCCGTCCTCGGGTTCCGTGGAGCGGGCGGCTTCGGCGCGGATCATGGCGTTGAGCGCTGCGAGAGGGTCGATGGGCATGGCTGTGCACCTCGCGGTGTGAAGTGGCTGATGGCTGCGGACGGCTGACGGTGGTCGTCAGCAGCGCAGGACCACACAGCGCACGGCGCGCAGCGGGAGAGCGAGTTGTACCGGCCGGCTCCTGCCGGGGCGGTACGCGACGGGCTCGGCCGTCGCCGGACGCGCATGAGTCGCCGACGCGGCATACCGTGCCGCGGGACGGGCCCGGACCGGGCCCGATGGCGACACCTCTGCGTCGGTCTCCTCCGGCTGGCCGCCGCCCGCCGAGTCGGGTGCGGAGACGGGCACCTGGGTCGCGGCACCCCCGGCCGCCGCGACGGCGGAGCCGCAGGACGTACCGAGAAGTGCCAGCAGCACCAGTGCGACGACCGCCACGGTCCGGTGCGTGGCGGCGCGGGCCGCGGCGGCAGCCGCGGCGCGAGGCTGAGAGCGGGGCTGGATCATGGCGACGCGACCTCCTGGATGCGTCCACTGACCACTGCCTGCCCAGGAAGTACCCCGCCGTGCCGCGGTAGGGCCGAGAACCGCCCTACCGGGGGACGCCCATTACGCCGAATTCACCGCCGCGTGCGGGATGATCACGGTGACGCCGGTCCCCGGGGCGCTGCCCATGGCGGCCAGCGCCGCAGGCACGTCGTCCAGGCCGATCGCCGTCGTCACCAGCAGGTCGGGACGGAGAGCGCCGGAGGCGACCATCGCCATCATCTCCGGGTAGGCGTGCGCCGCCATGCCGTGGCTGCCGAGGAGCTCCAGCTCCAGCGGGACCACCCGGTCCATCGGCAGCTGTACGCCCTGGGGCAACAGTCCGACCTGCACATGGCGGCCCTGGCGGCGCAGGCTCTGGACTGAGTTGACGCAGGTCACCGGCGCGCCAAGGGCGTCCAATGAGAGATGCGCGCCGCCGCCGGTCGCCTCGCGGACCGCGTCGGCGACGCTTCCGGTCAGCGCGGAGGCGTCCACGCACACCTGGGCGCCGAACGTCCGGGCCAGCTCCAGCGCGCCCGGCGAGACGTCGACCGCGACGACCCTGGCCCCGCACGCAGCGGCGATCATCACCGCGGACAGGCCCACCCCGCCGCAGCCGTGCACGGCGACCCACTCCCCCGGCCGCACCCGGCCCTGGCCCACGACGGCCCGGAACGCGGTCGCGAACCGGCAGCCCAGGCTCGCGGCCGTGGCGAACGACATCGACTCGGGCAGAGCCACGAGATTGGTGTCGGCGTGGTGGACGGGGACGTACTCGGCGAAGGAACCCCAGTGGGTGAAGCCGGGCTGCTCCTGGCGCTCGCAGACCTGCTGGGCGCCGCGCGCACACGCCGCGCACCGGCCGCAGGCACAGATGAACGGCACCGTGACCCGGTCCCCGGGGAGCCAATTCGCGACATCGTCGCCCACGGACTCGATCACTCCGGACAGTTCGTGGCCGGGAACGTGCGGGAGGGTGATGTCGGTGTCGTGCCCCATCCAGCCGTGCCAGTCGCTGCGGCACAGCCCCGTCGCCTCGACCCTGATCACGGCGCCGGCCCGGGACGGCACGGGCTCGGGCACCTCTCGTACCTCGAGCGGCTTCCCGAACTCCTCGAACACCACAGCACGCAACGGGCCAACTCCTTCGTCCGGGGAATCCAGCTCGGGCTCAGCCGTCTCAACGTATCCGGAAGGATGGGTCCTACGGCAGCCCCTGACCTGGCCCGTCCGTTCTGGCCGCCTCCAGCGGCCCGATCGGCACCTGCGGACCCTGGCACTCGCGCAGCCAGCGCCGCAGCACCCGGTGCACCCGCTCGGCGCCGACCAGTTCCGCGCCCGGCGCCGACGCCGCACCCGGCGCACTCGCCGAGAGGGGCGACGACAGGTCGAGCGGCGACAGCAGGAAGGGCTGGGACTGTTCGCCTCCGAGTCCGCCGTGCGAGCCGATCTGCTCCTCGAAGGCGTGCACATTGCCCGTCCCGTGGTCGTACATCGAGTTGACCATGATGTCGGCGACGTGCGGGAAGCTGTCGGTACGGCGTACGGCTTCGGCCGCGCCCGGGCCGAAGGCCGCCAGCGGTCCGTCGTCGGACAGCTTGGCTACGGGCACCTCCGCGCCGCCCGGGCAGAGCACCAGCGAGCCGTGCTCCTCGCTGCCCACCAGCAGGAAGCCGATGCCCGGGTGGTTGGCGAGCGTGCTCAGCAGCGCCGGGTGGCGGCGCTCGATCTGTTCGCGGCTGAGGCGCTCGGCCGTGTCGGGGAAGGAGATCAACGCGAGGTTCCCGGAGGCGAGCACGATCGGGTCGGAGCCCACCTCCGGATGCTCGTCCTCACCCTCCGCCAGCCGCCGGTGCAGCGCGGTCCGCAGGGCGTCGCCCGCCGCGTCGCGGGCCTCCGCGCCGCTCTTGGAACGTCCCGCCCGGCGCGAGACGGGCAGCCCGCATCCCGCGCGCACGAGGTCCTTGAGGGTCAGTCCGTACGCGCTCTCGAAGGTCTCCCCCGGGCTCTGGCCATGGTCGGAGAGCAGCACGATCCGGTAGCTGCGTGGCGCGTGCTCGGCGACCTTGGCGATGAGCGCGATCGAACGGTCGAGGCGTTCGAGCACCAGTGACGCGTCCCGGCTGTGCGGCCCTGAGTGGTGCGCCACTTCGTCGTACGCGACGAGGTCGGCGTAGACGGCGGTGCGTCCGGCGAGCATGTCCCCCACCACCGCGGCTACCACCACATCCCGCTCGATGACGGTCGCGAACGCCCGGATGAAGGGGTAGAGGCCGCCTCGCCCGACCCGCGGCCGGTCGCCGCGCAGCCGCGCCCGCGTCGACTGGCCGATCTCGCGGGCGACTTCGGCGACGAAGGACAGCGCTGTGCGGACCGCGTTGGCGGGGTCGCTGAAGTACGCGAAGTAGCCCGCCCTGGAGCGGTTGCCCCGGCCGCGCCTGGCGGCCATGGACAGCACCAGCGCGAGCTGGTCGGCGCCGCCGCTGAAGAGATTGCCGCGGCTGGCGCCGTCGACGGTGAGCAGCCCGCCGTCGCCGGTGCGCTCGATCGCGCGGCGCTGGAGTTCGGCGGCGCTCGCGGGCCGGTTTGTGACCATGACCCGCCCGCTGTCCTTCTCGTACCACCGGAAGGCCGGGACGTCGTGGTTGGAGCCGTGCAGGATGCCCAGCTGGCTGGCGCCGGTCTGGCTGGACCAGTCGGTGCGCCAGGGCGTGAGCCGGTGGGTCGTGCCGATCCAGCCGGCGACGGTGGGCATCGAACCGTCCTCGGCCGCGCGCCGCAGGACCTCGTGCCCGACCCCGTCGAGCTGCAGAAAGACCGTGCCCGGCGGGCCTTCACGGCCGCCGTCCTCACCGCGTCGCCGTCTGCGGCGGTCGGCGAGCCGGGAGAGCCTGCGCCGGTAGGCGTTGTCGTCGCGGACGGCGAGCGCGGTGGAGGTCGCGGAGGCGACGGCGGACATCACGGCGGCGACGACGACCGCGGTCTCCGGGTCGGCCGCGCCGCGCCCGTCGGGGATCAGCCAGAGGGCGATCAGCAGCAGCGAGCCGTTGAGGAAGAACACCAACAGGCCGAGCACCAGGGCGGGTACGAGCAGCAGGGCCCGTACGACGACCGGCCAGACCAGCGCGGTCAGCAGACCGAAGGCGCCGGCGCCCCAGGCGGCGGTGACCGCGGTCCTGGTGATGCTGTCGCCGTCGTCGGACTGCAGCTGGAAATCGGGCAGCAGCCCGGCGAGCGCCAGCATCGTCAGCGTGGACACCGCCCACACCACGATCACCCGCAACAGGGCTCTGCCGGCCGTGCGCCATCGCCCTTCGGCCACGCTGTCTTCACCTCACCCCTGGATCAGGTCTCCAGCCTGGCACAGGGGCGGACGCGATCCGGTGACGCGCTCGGGCGGCACATTCAGCAGCCGTCGTAACCGGCCGTCGGCATGGAGAGTCTGCGATGCACGCTGGCCTTCATCGCCGCGTCGTACGCCGGCTCGTCCAGTCCCGCGGTCTCCAGCGGCACGCCTCTGCGCTCGCACTCCGCGACGAAGCCCGGCACCGACGTCAAGGCCCGTGCGAGCACTCGCTCGTTGGGCGCGACGAACAGGTCCACGTGACCCGCCACGACATCTGTCCACAGTCCGCTGTGGTCGGGCCGCAGCCCGTAGAAGAGCAGTTGCCGGGTGACGACGAACCCCTTGTCGACGGCCCAGCGGGCGCACATCGCGTGCTGCGTGCGGGTGTCCACCAGGAACGGGTCGCTGTCGAGTTCCTCGAGGGGCGTCAGGCTGGCGATCGCCGCCACTCGTAAGCCGCCCATGGACATCCCCCCGTACGCTCGCCTTCCCCGCCGACCCTACTCCGCATCTACGCTCGTACGAGTACGGGGAACGGGACGGGCGAACGGGAACGGCGAGCGGGAACGAGGAGGCGCTGCGTGCCGGTGGAGGTCACCTGGTGGGGTCATGCCACCTGCACGGTCGAGGACTCCGGCGTCCGGGTGCTGACCGATCCGCTGTTCGTGCGCCGGCTCGCGCATCTGCGCAGGCGGCGCGGTGAGCTGCCGCCGCCGGACGCCGCGAGGGCCGAGGCCGTCCTCGTCTCCCATCTGCACTCCGACCATCTGCATCTGCCGTCGCTGGCCCGGCTCGCGCCCGGAACCCGTCTGGTGGTGCCGAGCGGTGCGGGGCGCTCGGTGCCGGGACTGCGGCGGCTCGTCAGCTCGGCCGGGCTGCGGGTCACCGAGGTGGCGCCGGGCGACGAGGTGCGGGTCGAGGACCTGGTGGTGCGGGCCGTCCCGGCGCTGCACGACGGGCGGAGGCTGCCGGTCGGGCCGCACCGTTCGCCCGCGCTCGGCTATGTGATCAGCGGTGAGGCGCGTACGTACTTCGCCGGGGACACCGGGCTGTTCGACTCGATGGCCGACGAGGTCGGTCCGGTGGATGTGGCGCTGCTGCCGGTCGGTGGCTGGGGGCCGTATCTCGGGCACGGGCATCTGGACGCGGACCGGGCGGCGCAGGCGCTGGTCTCGCTCGCGCCGCGCGCGGCTGTGCCGGTGCACTACGGCACGTACTGGCCGATCGGGATGGACGGGATCCGGCCGCACGAGTTCTACGCTCCGGGCGAGGAGTTCGTACGCAAGGCGGGGCGGCTGGCTCCGCAGGTGGCGGTGCACCGGCTGGTCCACGGCGAGCGGGTCAGACCGGAGGCCGCCCGGTGAGCTCGAAGCTGTCGGATGTCCTCGGGCAGCTGTCGGAAGTCGTGGGCAGGCTGCCGCCGGAGTCGACGCAGCAGGCCGTCGGTTATCCGTCGCTGTTTCTGCTGGTGGCGCTGGGATCGCTGGTGCCGGTGGTACCGACGGGGGCGGTGGTGAGTTCTGCGGCGGTGGTGGCCTTCCATCAGACGGCTCCGCTGACGATGCTGTTCGTCTTTCTGGTGGCGTCGTTCGCCGCGTTCCTGGGGGATGTGACGCTGTACTGGCTCGGGCAGCGCGGGACCCGCTCCAAGAACGGCTCCCGGTGGCTGGCCACGCTGCGCGACCGTGCCGCGCCCGACCGCCTTGAGCAGGCGCAGCGCAAGCTGGACGAGCACGGGGTGACGGTGCTGGTGGTCTCCCGGCTGGTGCCCGCCGGGCGGATCCCGGTGATGCTGGCCTGTCTGCTCGCCAGGATGCCGCTGCGCGGGTTCATTCGCGGGGATGTCCCGGCGTGCCTCGCGTGGGCGGCGACGTACCAGCTGATCGGGATTCTGGGCGGCTCGCTGTTCGACGAGCCGTGGAAGGGCGTGGTGGTGGCGGTGGCGCTGACGGTGGTCATCAGCGGGGCTCCGGCGCTGTGGCGCAGGGTGCGGCGGTCACCCGGCAAGCAGGCGTGAGCCGCCGACCGGCAGGTCCCACAGCTGCTCGCGCGGACGGCCGGTGCGCTCCCAGGCTGCCCGTATCCGGGTGAGGGGCTCAAGGACCGGCTCGGCGGAGAGCACGAACGTCGCCCAGTGCATCGGGGCCATGTTCCGCGCTCCGAGGTCGTCGAAGGCGAGCACCGCCTCCTCCGGATCGGTGTGCACATCGCTGAGCCACCAGCGCGGGTCGTACGCGCCGATCGGCAGCAGCGCCAGGTCGAGGCCGGGGTGGCGGCGGCCGATCTCCTTGAACCAGTGGCCGTATCCGGTGTCGCCCGCGAAGTAGACGGACTGGCCGAGCTGGTCGGTGAGCACCCAGCCGCCCCACAGCGAGCGGCAGGTGTCGATGAGGGTGCGTTTGGACCAGTGGTGGGCCGGTACGAAGTCGAAGCGGACGGCGGCCAGTTCCGCGCCCTCCCACCAGTCGAGTTCGGTCACCTTGGTGAAGCGGCGGCGCCGGAACCAGCGGCCGAGTCCGGCCGGGGCGAACACCGGCGTGTGGCGCGGAAGTCTTTTGAGGGTGGGGGCGTCCAGATGGTCGAAGTGGTTGTGGCTGATGACCACCGCGTCGATGGGCGGCAGGTCCTCCCAGCGCACCCCGACCGGTGTGATCCTGGCCGGGGTACCGAAGATCCGGCGTGACCAGACGGGGTCGGTGAGGACGGTCAGCCCGCCGATGTTCAGTACCCAACTGGCGTGTCCGGCCCAGGTGACGGCGACGGTCGTGGTGTCCACGGCGGGCAGCGGGCCCGGAGCGAAGGGCAGCATCGGGATGTCCCTCAGCCCGTCGGGCCCGGGGCGCACCGCGCCCTCTCTGGCGAGACGGGCCATGGCCCGTACGCCGGGGAGCGGTGCGGTCAGCCGGTCGGCGAAGGAGGTCGGCCAGCGGCGGATCTCGCCGAGGGGGCGGGTGCGGGAACGGGGCCGTACGCCGCCGGGTGTGCCTGCCGACCGTCCCGAGTGCTCTGCCTGCTCCGTCTGTTCGGTCATCCGGGGCTCCGTTCAACGCAGTTCGTCGAAGGCCGTTCCAAGAATGCTCAACGCTTCGGCCACATGCGGCAATTCCAGAGGTGCCGGTGAGGTGAGAGATTCCAGCCGCTGCTCGGGAGTCGCTCCCACCAGCGGTCCGGTGGCCAGTCGCACCCGTAGCGCGCCCAGTTCGTCGCCGAACCGGTGTCCGCCGGGTGCCGCCGCCCCGAGGCGGCGGGTCAGATACTCCTCCAGCTCCATGGAGTCGGTGACGCCCCGGTCGGCGAGACGGGCGCGCAGCGGGCCGAGGTCCGCGTACAGATGGCGGCCGGCCTGCGGGGGGCGGGCCAGCGCGCCGGAGACGAGCACCGCGTGGTGCGCCGCGGCCGCCAGGCGTGCGTGCAGCGCGGACGCCTGCTCCGCCCTTTCTGTGACCGGTCCTGGCTCGTCCAGTGCGAGTGCGGCGGCTGCGGCGATCGGTTCCGCCACCACCGCGCCCAGTGCCGTGAGGATGTCGAGGGTCCTGGCCCGCCGGACGGCGCCCTCCTCGGTGGGCGGGAACCGGGCGACGGCCACCGGCCAGGAGTCGGGCGTGAGCGCGCCCGCCAGATCGCTGATGACGGTGACGTCGCCGGGGCACATCTCGGCGGGGCTGACCAGCACCGTCTCGTGCGGCCGGTGGACGGTGTCCCGCCAGGTCTCGTCGCTGATGATGTGCAGCCCCTCGCCCACCGCGGCCTCGCACGCCTCGCGCACGATCTCGGGCGGGGCGACGGTCGCGGTGGGGTCGTCGGCGACGGAGAGCAGCAACAGCCGGGGCCTGCCGCCCTCGGCACGCACTCTGCGTACGGTCTCGAGCAGTGCGTACGGATCGGGCACGCCGCCGCACTCCGCCGGGGTCGGCACATGGTAGGCGGGCCGGCCGAGCAGCCGGGCCTGCGGAGTCCACCAGGCGGGGCACGGGCGGGGCATCAGCACATCCCCGCCGTACGCGCCGATCAGCGCCAACAGCAGGGGCTGCGCGCCGGACGCCGCCGCCACTTCCTCGGGGTGGGAGCGAAGCCCGCGCCGCCACCAGTAGCCGCAGGCCGCCTCGCGCAGCTCGGGGCTGCCGCCGGGCGGCTCGCCGGCGGCCCGGTCCGATGCGGCCGCGAGCACCGCGGCGAGCTCGGGCAGCACGGGCAGTCCGGACTCGGGGGCGTGCGGTCCGTATCGGACGGGACCGTGGTCCTCCGGAGCCGTCCGCTGCATGCCGTCACCTCCGCTGCTCGCATCCCGGAACCACTGCCCGGCCCACGAGCCCTTTATACGGACGATTGCGCGAACTCGCCGCGCGGGAGCGTCGGACGGGCGGGCGTCGGACCACCACCGCGTTCCGTTCGAGGGGCGGCCGCGACATCGGCGGGCTATGGGGCGCCGGCGCCTGGAGCTTCGGCTCTGAGGGTGCGGTAGGTCGCGAGCCCCCACTGCTGATCCACGATCAGTGCCAGTCCGTGGTCGGCGAAGACGGGCAGCAGCCTTTGGATCCGTGCCTTGAGCGCCCGAAGCGTCATGGGGAGGCCGGGCGTTCCCAGGAGCAGTCTCAGATGGTGGCAGCAGACGGGAGTCTGCGCTCTGGTGATCACGTCGAACAGAAGGCGCTGGCCGGCGGTGCCCCCTGCCGACGCACGCGGCACCGGCATCGGCGGGCACCGTCTCAGGTCGGCATGGATGCGCCAGGCCAGCTCAGCGGCCGGTTTCTGCCGGTCGAGCACATCGAACGCCCCGGCGGTGAATGCGGCGACGGCATCTCGCCCTTCGTGCCGCAGGACGGCGACGGGGGCGATCAAGGACGCGGCCCGGACGAGCCTTGCCAGCCCGTCGGCCTCCGTCGAGGGGACATCGAGCAGGATCATCGCCGGTCTTCGTTCCAGCATGGAGACGCAGGCTGCCTCGCTTCCCCAACGCACGGCGGCGCCGAGGGCGAGACCCGCATGCCCCAGTCTCTGGGCCAACGTCGAACTGGAGGTCTCATCAACCGATACGAGGGCCGGCAGGTGTGCGCGGACCGAGGGGTCCGGATGGATGCGCAGAATTGTCTGTGTTTGCAACGCCTATGCCTATGTCCTGGGCTTGTGCCTCTGCCCCTCACGGCCGTCCGGATCATTCAGGACGGGCTTCGGGGAGGTGGCGACGACTAGGCCGATGGAGTGCTCGACCGCCGAGCAGGTCGCGTTCGGTGCGGGGGCCGGGAGTCATCGGCGCGGATCCTCCCGCCTGTCTGGCTGTCTGACAGGTTCACGGGCGATCCTGCGGGGCATCGGGAGTCGCTGTCAAGGGATACGGCAGCGCAATCGAACGGGCGGGCGCGTCTTGTCGGTCTGCGGATCGTCAATGACCAGCACCCCACCGGGACGCGACCGTCGCGAGGATCGGACAGGAAGAACTGAAACCGCCGCACACCCGTTTGCTGTGCCCCGGCCACCGGCAGGGCGGCCGGCAGCTCCTGGTCAGGATCTCGGCCGGTCAGGATCTCGGCGTCCGCGGTGTCTGTCGGGCGCACATTCCGCGTGGCGGCCGGGTCCACGGGGTACCCGCGATGCATGTCTGACCTTTACGCACACACAAATCCGCGGGTCCGGGCGCGTGTCGCGACACTGCTCAGCGGCTGGGACCGGCAGCTCCTGCAGGCCATCGCCTCCCGGCACTGGCCCGCCGCCGAGCCGGTGCTGCCCCGGCTGAGCCACAGCGCCAACCACGGCCTGCTGTGGTTCGGCGCGGCCGCCGGCATAGTGGCGCTGGGACGCGGGACACGCTCGCGCCGCGCCGCCGCACGGGGTGTGGCGTCCCTCGCGCTCGCCTCCGCCACCATCAACACCATCGGCAAGCGTTCGGTGCGCAGGGCGCGCCCGGTGCTCGACGCGGTGCCGGTGATACGGCGACTGAAGCGGCAGCCGTTCACCACGTCGTTCCCCTCCGGCCACTCCGCGTCGGCGGCGGCGTTCGCGACCGGCGTCGCGCTGGAGTCGAAGGGATGGGGCGCGGTCGTCGCGCCCGTGGCCGCCGGTGTCGCCCTCTCGCGCGTCTACACGGGCGCGCACTACCCGAGCGATGTGCTGGTGGGCGCGGCGCTGGGCGTGGGTGCCGCCTTCGCGGTGCGGGGCGCTGTGCCGACCAGGTCGCAACTGCCTGCGCCGGCCCGGCCGTTGGCCGACGCGCCCGCACTGCCGGGCGGTGAAGGGCTGGTGGTCGTGGTCAACCGGCAGGCGGGCTCGGTGGATTCGGCCGCTCCGTTGCGCGAGACGCTGCCGCTCGCCGAGGTCGTCGAGTGCGCGCCCGACGAGCTGTCGGCGGAGCTGGAGAAGGCGGCGGGCCGCTGCCGGGCGCTGGGCATCCTGGGCGGAGACGGCACGATCAACAAGGCGGCGACCGTCGCGGCCGCGCACGGGATGCCGCTGGCCGTCTTCCCCGGCGGCACGTTCAACCACTTCGCGTACGACCTGGGCATCGAGTCCGCCCACGAGACCAGCCGGGCCGTCGAGGGCGGCGAGGCCGTCAGGGTCGACCTGGGGCGCTTCACACCGGGCCCGGACGGCGCGCAGACCGGTCACTTTCTGAACACTTTCAGCCTGGGCGTCTATCCGGAGCTGGTGCGCATCCGCGAGCGCTGGTCGCCGCGGATCGGCGGCTGGCCCGCCGGGGTGCTCGCGGCGGCGCGTGTGCTGCGCGGCGAGCACCCGCTGGAGGCCGAGGTCCAGGGCCGGCGACACCCGATGTGGCTGCTGTTCGCCGGGAACGGCATCTACCAGCGGGTGGGTCCGACGCCCGGCCACCGGCAGGATCTGGCGGACGGCCTGCTCGATGTCCGGGTGGTGCACGGCGGCCGCTGGCCGGGGCTGCGGCTGCTGGCCGCCGCGCTCGCCGGTCCGCTGAGCCGTTCGCCGGTGCACGCGGCGCAGAAGCTGCGCCAGTTGCGGATCGCCGGGCTCGCGCCGGGCACTTTGCTGGCCTACGACGGTGAAGTCACGCAGGCCCCACGGGAGTTGTTGGTGGACAAGGAGGTCGAGGCGCTGACGGTCTACCGCCCGCAAGCCCTGCTCTGAGCGCTGACACGTCGCTGCCGGCTTCCGCGGAAAACCCGATCGACGGGCTCAAACTGCTTCGCGCACCATGAGCGTATGCAGATACGCCGCGCACAGAGCCATGACGCAGCGGGCATCGCCGCGGTCCACGTACGGTCCTGGCGGGCGGCGTTCACCGGTCTCGTACCGCAGGAGCATCTCGATGCGCTCGCACCCGGTCGGGAGGCCCTGGTCTGGGCGGGCCGGCTCACCGGGCCCCGCAGGCCCGACGCGGGGGTGCTGGTCGCCGAGGCCGAGCAGGGGATCGTCGCCTTCGCCGGTTACGCACCGGCCCGCGCCGCGGGCACAGCGGAGATCGGCATGCTCTGCGTCCTGCCCGAGCTCTGGGGCACCGGGGTCGGGAGACGTCTGATGGCGGCCGTCGTGGAGGAACTCACCCAGGCGGGCCGCACGCGCGCGCAGTTGTGGGTGCTGGAGGCCAACGACCGCGCCCGGCGGTTCTACGAGGCCGCGGGCTGGCGTGCGGACGGCGCGGTCGAGGTGGACACGACCGCCGGCCGTCCGCTGGTCAAACTGCGTTACCAGCGGCCGCTGCTGCGGGCGGTCAGTGCCGAGCCCATCCGTAGCGAACGGCTCGTCCTGCTGCCGCTCGCCGTCGCGCACGCGGACGAGATGGCGAAGGTCCTCGCCGACCCGGCTCTGCACACCTTCATCGGGGGCGAGCCCGAGAGCGCCGATGCGCTGCGCTCGCGATACGCCAGGATGCTCGCGGGCGCGCCCGATCCCGCCGTGTCCTGGTGCAACTGGGTCATCAGGCTGGAGGCCGAGTCCTGTCTCACGGGCACGGTCCAGGCGACGGTCGGTCCGTCAGGGCGCGGTCGCAGCGCCGAGATCGCCTGGCTCGTCGGCACGCCCTGGCAGGGGCGGGGCATCGCCACCGAGGCGGCGCGGGCGCTCGTCGGCTGGCTCGCCGGGCGGTCGGTCCACACGGCGGTCGCCCATGTACACCCGGACCATCTCGCCTCGGCGGCCGTCGCCGCCGCGGCCGGGCTGACGCCGACCGACCGGGTACAGGACGGCGAAGTGAGATGGCAGGCGGCCCTCCCGGTGGGCACCCTGCCCTCGAACCGCACACTCCCCCCGCCTTGAGGAGGCGCAGCCGCTCGTCCAGGTCCCGTGATGCGCCCGTCCATATCTCAAGACGCAGGTCTCGCAATGCGGAACACCGGCGTACCGTTGCGGTACTCGCCTCAGCAGAAGGAGTCCGGCCATGCCGAAGGAGACCGCCGTCTATACCCATGGGCACCACGAGTCGGTGCTGCGTTCGCACCGCTGGCGGACGGCCGCCAACTCCGCGGCGTACCTCATCGGTGAACTCCGCCCAGGGCTGGACGTGTTGGACGTGGGCTGCGGTCCCGGCACCATCACCGCCGATCTTGCCGGGCTGGTCGCGCCGGGACAGGTGACGGCCGTCGACGCCGTCGATGACGTACTGCACCAGGCGCGGGAGACCGCTGCCGGACGCGGCCTGGACAATGTCCGCTTCGCGGTCGCCGACGTCCACGCACTGGACTTCCCCGACGACTCGTTCGATGTCGTCCACGCCCACCAGGTGCTGCAGCACGTCGGCGACCCGGTGCGGGCGCTGCGCGAGATGCGCCGGGTCTGCCGCCCCGGCGGCATCGTCGCGGCGCGCGACAGCGACTACGGCGCCTTCACCTGGTTCCCCGAGATCCCCGCCCTGGACGAGTGGCTGGAGCTCTACCACCGGGTCGCCCGGGCGAACGGCGGCGAGCCGGACGCAGGTCGCCGGCTGGTGTCCTGGGCACGCGCCGCGGGCTTCACCGACATCACCGCCACCGCCGCCGCCTGGTGTTTCGCCGCGCCGGACGAGCGGGCATGGTGGAGCGGCCTGTGGGCGGACCGTACAACCGCGTCGTCTTACGCGAAGCTCGCGGTCGACGGCGGCCACGCCCCCGCCGGGCAGCTGGCCGCGATCGCCGACGGCTGGCGGGAGTGGGGCGGCCGGGCCGACGCCTGGTTCATGGTCCCGCACGGCGAAGTGCTCTGCCGCGCCTGACCGCAGCGTCAACGACGTGCTGCGTGGGGCCCGCTACGTCATGGTCGGCCGACGACGGCCGGTCAACGGCCCGCGCCGTTTACGGACCGACAGAAAGGCCTGCTGCGTCTTCTCGCTGGAGTCGTCGTCGTCGGGCTCACGCACAGCTGGGCGCGCACGACCAGCCCGGCCCGGCTCGACGGCTCGGCGACACTGTCCGGCTGCCTCCGGAGGTCCGGTTCGGTCACGGTCGGGCACCCTACTGCGCGGGGGCCAGAGCCACCCACAATCGGGCAACTGATTTCGCCTCCCGCCGCCGCGAACTACGCTCGCCCGTATGGAGATCCTCGGAACCACGCTCCGCATCTGCGTCGACGACCTGGAGGCCGCGGCAGCCTTCTACGAACGCCTCACCGGCACCACACCGCTGCGCTTCGAGCGCGGCGGGGTCTCGGTCGCCGCGGTCGGCTGCTTCCTGCTGATGAGCGGCCCGGAGTCGGAGCTGGAGGTGCTGCGCAAGGTGACGGCGACGATCGCGGTGAAGGACGTGGAGGAGGCGTACGCCACGCTCACCGAGGTCGGCGCGAGAGTCGTGGCGGGCCCGGTGCCGACCCCGGTGGGCCGCAATCTGATCGCCGTCCACCCGGACGGGTCGGTCTTCGAGTACGTCGACCGGAAGACGGCCGAATGACCGCACTGCGCGCGCCCCTCAGCGCTGAGAGGCCGTCAGCCGTGAGGGTGTCGTGAGGGGTCGTCAGCCCTGAGACGACCGTCAGCTCCCAGAGGCCGTTGCCGCTGCCTCGTTGCCGGTTGCCGGGGACCACGTGCCCGCGACCTCCTCCGGGCGCAGCAGGGCAGCGAGCCGATCGGCCGGGAGCAGCCCGCGCTCCAGCACCAGTTCGGCGACGCCGCGCCCCGTGGCGAGGGCCTCCTTGGCGATTCCGGTCGCGGCGGTGTAGCCGATGTGCGGGTTGAGGGCGGTGACGAGCCCGATGGAGTTCTCCACGGTCGCGCGCAGGGTCTCGGTGTTGGCGGTGATGCCGGATACGCAGCGTTCGGCGAGGGTGAGGCAGGCGGCCCGCAGGTGGGTGATGCTCTCCGACAGTGAGTGCAGGATGATCGGTTCGAAGGCGTTGAGCTGCAGCTGCCCCGCCTCGGCGGCCATGGTGATGGTGACGTCGTTGCCGATCACCTCGAAGGCGACCTGGTTGACGACCTCGGGGATCACCGGGTTGACCTTGCCGGGCATGATGCTGGAACCCGCCTGGACCGGCGGCAGGTTGATCTCCCCGAAGCCCGCGCGCGGGCCGGAGGAGAGCAGGCGCAGGTCGTTGCAGCTCTTGGAGAGCTTGACGGCGATGCGCTTGAGCACACCGGACAGATGGACGAAGGCCCCGCAGTCCTGGGTGGCCTCGACGAGGTTGGCCGCGGTGACCAGGGGGAGGCCCGTGATGGCGGCGAGGTGGCGGCGGGCGCCTTCGGCGTAGCCCGACGGGGCGTTGAGGCCGGTGCCGATGGCGGTCGCGCCGAGGTTGATCTCGTGCACCAGGGTGATGGCCTCGGCGAGCCGGCTGCGGTCCTCCTCGAGCATCACCGCGTACGTGGAGAACTCCTGACCCAGGGTCATCGGCACCGCGTCCTGCAGCTGGGTGCGCCCCATCTTGAGTACGTCGCGGAACTCCTCGGCCTTGGCCGCGAAGGCCCCACGCAGGACGTTCATCGCGTCGAGCAGTTCACGTACCGCGATGATCGTGGCGACCTTGACGGCGGTCGGGTAGACGTCATTGGTGGACTGACTGAGGTTGACGTCCTCGTTCGGATGCAGGTGACCGTACTGGCCCTTGCCATGGCCGAGGATCTCCAACGCCCGGTTGGCGATCACCTCGTTGGCGTTCATGTTGGTCGAGGTGCCGGCGCCGCCCTGGATGACGTCGACGACGAACTGGTCGTGCAGGCGGCCGTCGTCGCGGATCTCGCGGCAGGCGGCGGCGATGGCATCGGCCTTCCCCGGTGTCAGCAGCCCGAGTTCTTCGTTGGCGCGGGCCGCGGCTTCCTTGACGGAGGCGAGCGCGTTGATCAGATGCGGGTACGCGGCTATCGCCGTACCGCTGATGGGGAAGTTCTCCGAGGCACGCAGGGTGTGGACGCCCCAGTACACATCAGCGGGTACGTAGCGGTCGCCGAGCAGGTCGTGTTCGCGGCGGTGGCCGACGGGATCCATGGTGCACGTCTTCCTTCGTGAGGTGATGAGGGTGGTTTCCCGCTGACGCAGGGCGGCGCGAGGGGTGTCACGCGGCGGAGGAGGGCACTGGCGCGGACCGGGCGGAAAGGGTGGCGAGCGCGCCCACCGCCCGCAGGCTCCCGACCGCCGTCCCGCCCCCGATGACCGGCGCATGGGCGAATTCGGCAAGAATCCCGGGGTCGACTCCGCAGTGGGCGAGGGCCGCCGCCGTCACCGGCATCCGGGCGCGGTCGGCGCCGTCGGCTATCTTCACGCCGACGGCCCGCCCGTCCGGCAGCGCCACGACCTGCACACCCTCGAACCCGTCCTTGGCAAGCAGGCCCGGCACCGCGCGCATCAGCCTGGCGACGTCCCGCCCGCTGCCGGAGGCCATCTCCGGGTGCTCGCGCATGGCGTGCGCGACCCGGCCCTCGTATGTGTCGGGCGCAGCGGTCGCCAGCCGGGCGACAGCGCGGGTGAGGCCGTGCAGGGATACGGAGAACAGCGGCGCACCGCATCCGTCGACCGTCACCCGTGCGATGCCCTGCCCCGTGAGGTCCTCCACGGTCGCGGCGATGGCCCACTGCAACGGGTGTCCGGGGTCGAGGTAATCGTCCAGCGACCAGCCCCGGGCCCGGGCCGTCATGAGCATGGCGGCGTGCTTGCCCGAGCAGTTCTGAGCGAGCCGGGTGGGTCCGAGGCCACGGCGGATCCAGTCCTCGCGCATCGCCGTGCCGTACGGCAGATCGGGGACATTGCGCAGGTCGTCCTCGGTCAGTCCGGCGGTGCGCAGGATGCGCCGGGCCGTGGCCAGATGCCGTTCCTCACCGGAGTGGCTGGCCGCGGTGAGGGCCAGCGCCTCGCCGTCCAGCGGCGGCAGTCCCGCGCGCAGCAGGCCGACCGCCTGGACCGGCTTGAGCGCCGAGCGCGGGTAGAACGAGGCCTCGATGTCGCCCGCCCTGAATTCCACGCTGCCGTCCGCGGCCAGCACGACGACCGAGCCGTGGTGAACTCCCTCGATGACGCCTCCGCGCACTACATGGGCGAGAGGGACATGGGCCGGTTCGCGGACGACGGGCGGCTCTGCCGGGGTACGGCGTGCCTCGGCGCGGATCCGGTCATCGCCATGAACCGTCTTGTGGAGGGATTCCTCGCTCACGCGTTTTCTTCGCCTTCCGCGGATGGGTCGTTACGGTGTGGCGGCCGCACGATGCTGGTCAGGGTCGACTCGACGCGGGCCAGATGGTGCGTCATGGCCTCCACGGCCTCTTGCTCGGAGCGGTCCACAAGCGCCTCGACGATCGCCCGGTGCTCCCGATTCGACTGCTCGCGCCGCCCGCCGAGCTCGTTGAGGAACGCGGACTGGCGGGCCAGCGCGTCGCGGATGTCCTCGATGACTCTGCGGAAGACCGGGTTCTGGGCGGCCTGGGCGACGGCGAGGTGGAAGAGGGTGTCCATCGCCACCCACGCGGTGGTGTCGGTTTCCTGCTCCATCCGTTCCAGCAGGTGAGAGAGGTGGTCGAGGTCTTCGGGGGTACGGCGTGCGGCCGCGTACCCGGCCACCGGGATCTCCACGTGCCGGCGGACCTCCAGGAGGTCGCTCGCCGAGTAGTCTCCGAACATCGGGTCCTCCACCGCGCCGTTGGAGAGGACGAAGGTGCCCTTGCCGGTACGCGAGACGGTGAGTCCCATGGTCTGCAGAGCGCGCAGAGCCTCACGGAGCACGGGTCTGCTCACCTCGAGGCGGCGGCAGAGCTCCGCCTCGGAGGGCAGCTTCTCCCCCACCGCGTAGTCGCCCCGCTCGATGGCGCCGCGAAGATGGCTCAGCACCGCTTCCAGCGCGCTGATCCGCCTGGGAACATCGCCAGCTGTCTGGCTGTCTGACAGGTTCACTCCGGGATCGTCGTCCGTACAGGGGAAGGCTGTCAAGGGCTGCGGACGAAGTCACGTCAGCCTGGTCGCGTCCCACCACCTATTCGTGACCCAGCGATGGAGGCCGGTAACGGGGGTCGGCGAAGGAGGGGTCGATGGGGGGACGGCGATGGAAGGGCGGGGCGAGGCGCCGCCCCAGCCCCTCCCCCTCGGCCTACGGCGTCGGAGGCCGCATCCGGTAGTCGTACGCATCGGGCAGCGGCTCGTCGGTGAGCTGTGACCACACCTCGTCGAGGACTTCCGTGCCCTCGCGCAGGTCCGCCACCTCGAAGCCGGCGTCGAAGACGGCGCGGGCCTGCTCCAGGTGGCCCTCGGCGATGAGCAGTCGGGCGTCGATCAGGCGGAAGCGGCCGCGCTGCCGGACCGCGGGGCCCAGCCGGTCCCAGACGGCACGGGCGTCCGCGGTGCGGTGCACGGCGAGCAGGGCGTCGATCGCCTCGCGGCCGAGGGCAACCGTGGCCGACGTCCAGGTCTCGCCGTCGTCGCGGCGCTCCTGGCACAGGTCGTCGAAGGCCTCGGCGTAGCGGTCGGCGGCGCGCTGGGCGTTACCGCCCTCCTGGTCGGCGACGGCGAGGCAGCGTAGCAACGGCCACCGGGAGGGGGCGAGTCCGAGGCCGCGCTCCCAGCTGCGTACCGCCTGGGCGAGGTCGCCCGCGTGCCACTGGGCGACGCCGAGGTGGTACTCGGTGAGCGGTTCCGCGGGAGCGGTCTCCAGCATGTCGCGCCAGTGCGGCGCGACCAGCGACGGCCCGGGCGGGGTGACCTTGCGAGGTACGGGGAAGACCCCGGTGTTCAGCAACTCCCGCCAGGGCGCCTGCTCTTCACCGAGCGTCGACTCGTCGAAGGGCGTGCCGGGCAGCTTGTGCCGGCCGCGCAGCACCTCCAGCGCGCCCCACCCGGATCCCGTGGCGAGCGGTTCGCCCGGTTCGGCGTCGGCGCAGGTCCGCCATGCCTCGTACGCGGCGTCCACCGCCGCCCGCGGCAGGGCGTCCGCCAGCCGCGCCTCGGCCTCGGCGCGCGCCGCGCCCCAGTCGTCGCCGTGCACCGCCGTGGGGTCGGCGGCGAGTGGTCCGTACGACTCCAGCCAGCTGAACTCCCCGCCCCCGTCCAGCCGTACGTGCTCCAGCTGCGTGCGCGCGAGTCCCGCCTGGATCTCGGCGTAGCCACCCGTGCCCGGCTGGGTCAGCCACTCCTGCCAGCGCCGCCCGCCGCGCCCCGAGCCCCAGAGGAAGAGCTTGCGGCCGCGCAGTACATCGGTCGAGGTCTGTACGAGGCCCTGCCCGTCCGCGTCCAGCGAGGCGATCCACTTACGTGCCTCGGCCGGCACCTCGTAGAAGTAGTCGGCGGGATACTCGCTGCGCAGCGGGTACGTACGGTCCGCGCCGCGGAACTCCGGCACGGGCACCCGGCGCAGGCTCCGCTCGTAGCCGATGGGGGCACCTCCCACGCCGTGCAGGCTGTGGGGGAGCCAGGCCTCCTCGGCCGGTGCGAGCACGCGGGTCGTCTCATGCTCTTCGACGGCGATGTTGGACCACCAGTAGACCGGCGCCGGCCGCTCGTGCGGATTGCGTATCCGTACGCCGACATGGAGGAAGTCGGAGTCGGCGGGCAGCCACAGGTCCACCTGTAAGGGCAGATCGCGCAGCCGCTCCCACTCCCAGAGCCTGACCATCCGGCCGCCGTCGGGCGCGGGCACGAGGGCGGCGTGCAGCGGGGCGCAGGACAGGGTGGTGTGACCGGTCGCGCCGATGTTCCACTCGATGCCGCCGGAGTACCAGGCCCCGTTGAGCGCGAAGTCGGCGGGCTGGAACACCGGGTTGCGGTAGAGGAGTTCACGCCCGGTGGGCTTGTGGTGCAGCGAGTGGACGCGGCCGCCGAGCCCCGGCAGCACGGTTACCCGCAGCCGTTCGTTCTCGATGACGATCGCGTCGAGACCGGTCTCGGTGCGCTCGCGGCCGTATCCGTCGCGAACCTGCACCGGCAGCAGGGTGCGCAGCGGTTCGTATCCGATCTGCCGCGCCATCTCGCGTGGCAGCTCCTGCTTGGCGCGCTCGTCGATCGAGTGCATCTCGTCCAGCGGCCGCAGGGCGGGCAGCGGGTTCGGCGGCCCCACCAGGGCTGCGGGCAGGGTCAGTACGGTACGCCGCACGGTTGTGGCCAAGGCAACCTCGCTCCTCGCGCGGGCCGTCGGCAGCTCCTTTGGCCGGCGCCCCCGGTGGCCATGGAACACGGTGGACCCCGGCGTCGCCAGGGGCTCCGGGGGTCAGTGTTCGGCAAAGGCGGCCACGGTCGCCGAGAACCGGACCGGACGGGTCAGGGGTGAGGGCCGGACCGGACGGGTCAGGGGTCGAGGGCCGGACCGGTCAGCGGTCGAGGACCGGACCGGTCAGCGGTCGAGCATCTCCGACGTGATCGCCCAGCGTTCATGGTCGCGCCAGGCCCCGTCGATGAAGAGGAAGTCGGGCGAGAAGCCCTCGAGCCGGAAGCCCGCGCGGCTTACGAGTGCGATCGACGCGGCGTTCCCCGGCTGGATGTTGGCCTCCAGCCGGTGCAGGCGCATCGGGCCGAAGGCGTACCGCACTACCAGGCCGAGTCCCTCGCCCATCAGGCCATGGCCGACGGCGGGCGCGAAGGCGCCGTAGCCGAGGGCCCCGCTGCGGAAGCCGCCCTCGACGATGTTGTTGATGTTGATGAAGCCCGCGATACGGCCCGACTCCCGTCGGCAGACGAGGAATCCGGCCCTGGCCGGGTCCTCGATGAGCCGCCGGGCGTAGGCGGCGTACGCCCGTCGGCAGACGAGGAATCCGGCCCTGGCCGGGTCCTCGATGAGCCGCCGGGCGTAGGCGGCGTACGCCTCCGCGGTGAGGGGCGGGAAGAGCCAGGGTCGGTGGTGACCGGTGCTCCGGCCGGCCAGCGTCGTGAATTCCTCACCGTCCTCGTACACGTAGTGGCGTATGCCGACCCGCGCGCTTGCGGCGAGGTACGGGGAGGCGGTGGCGGTCTCGGGCACGGCGCCGGGCTGCATGGGACCAGGATGGACGAATCCTGGCCCCATGAGGGCGGTCGAGCGGGGCGTACGGGTGATGTGTGTGGTGCGTCAGCCGGTCGCGAGTAGCGCGAGGGCGGCGCACTTGATCCACCTTGTCAGACAAGCTGGCCCACACCCAGCATGCTCTACGCGCGTAGAGCATTACGCCCTCCCCGCTGCGAATTGCGGATGAACAACAAATCGCAGCTCATCCCGGATCCGGCGAACATTGCCCCGACGCGCCGGCTCGCATAGCTTGCTGACAAGTGAGCCGAGGAGGGCCAGTGGCAGTCAGCAGGCAGCAGCGGAGGCCGGTCGTCGTCCTGTACGAGCGGATCGCGGACGCCATCCACGAGGGCACCTATCCGCCCGGCTCCACGCTGCCGTCGGAGCCCCGGCTCGCAACCGAGCTGGGAGTCAGCCGGCCCGCCCTGCGTGAGGCGCTGCTGCTGCTCCAGGAGGACGGGCTGCTCTCGGTACGCCGGGGGGTCGGCCGGACCGTCAACGACCGTCCGCCGCGGCGTGGTTACGAGCACATCCAGCCGCTGGAGGAACTGCTGTCCACCGGCTCGCCGCTGCGGGTACGGCCGCTGCTGCGCGCCGTGGAGGAGCCCACCGACTTCACCACCCAGCATCTGCTCGCGCCGGCCAGGGCCGAGCTGCGGTTCTGGGAGTCGCTGCTGGCCGGGGACGGCACGGCGGCGGCGCTCAGCCAGGAGTGGGCGGCCGCCGAGGAGGTCCTGGACGGGGTGCATCCGGCCTTCGCCGAAGCACTGCGGACCACGCCCGCGCCTGCCACCTCGATGCTCGCGGTGCTGGCCGCGGCCTCCCGCGGGGTGTCGCTGACCGGGCACAGCGGGGTGACCGCGACCCTGCTCGGACAGCGTCGCGGCGAGCAGCTGGGCCGGGCGGCCGACACCCCCGCGGTGCTGGTCACGCAGGTGGTACGGGTCGGGGACACCCCGATCCTGGCGGCGAAGCACATGCTGCCGACGGGCGCGCCCGCCATGCCCGTACTCCAGTCGAACTGAGCGCTGCGCGGAGCGGGAGACGGCCGTCACGGCGCATCCCCGAGACGTGCCGTACACTCCCGGTGCATGCACTTGTCTGACATCATCCGCGCACCCAAGGCGGTCCTCCACGACCACCTCGACGGCGGCCTGCGCCCCGCCACGATCATCGAACTGGCCCGGAAGTGCGGCTACCACGAGCTGCCCACCGAGGACCCGGCCGCGCTCGCCACCTGGTTCCGCGACGCCGCGGACTCCGGCTCGCTGGAGCGCTACCTGGAGACCTTCGCCCACACGTGCGCGGTGATGCAGACCCGTGAGGCGCTGGAGCGCATCGCGGCGGAGTGCGCCGAGGACCTGGCGGCGGACGGGGTCGTCTACGCGGAGGTGCGGTACGCCCCCGAACAGCATCTGGAGCGCGGCCTGACCCTCGACGAGGTCGTCGACGCGGTCAACGCGGGCTTCCGCGAGGGCGAGCGCCGCGCCGCCGGCCGGATCACGGTCCGCGCCCTGCTCACCGGCATGCGCCACACTGAACGCTCCCTGGAAATAGCCGAGTTGACCGTGGCCCACCGCGAGCGCGGGGTCGCCGGCTTCGACATCGCGGGCGGCGAGATCGGCAACCCGCCGGCCCGCCACCTGCCGGCCTTCCAGCATCTGAAGCGGCACAACTGCCACTTCACGATCCACGCGGGCGAGGCCGTCGGCGCCGAGTCGATCCACGAGGCGGTGCAGATCTGCGGCGCGGAGCGGATCGGGCACGGTGTCCGCATCACGGACGACATCACGGTGCACGACGACGGCACGGCGGCCCTTGGTCATCTGGCCGCGTACATACGCGACAACGGGATCGCCCTGGAGGTCTGCCCGACGTCCAACCTCCAGACGGGCGCGGCGAAGGACTACGCCACGCACCCCATCGACCTGCTGCGCCGCCTCGGTTTCCGCATCACGCTCAACACGGACAACCGCCTGGTCTCCGGCACGACCATGAGCGCGGAGTTCCAGCACATGGCGGACGCGTTCGGCTACGGGCCCGAGGTCTTCGAGGAGTTCACGGTCGCCGCGGTCGAGTCGGCGTTCCTGCCGCTTCCGGAGCGCCGCCGGCTGATCGACGAAGTGATCCGGCCGGGGTACGCGGCGCTGTCGGCCGGCTAGGCCGCGTCCGACGAGCGTGGCGCCTGCGGCGGGCTTGCCCCCAGCCCGCCCCTGCCCTTAACCGGGGCTCAGCCCCGGACCTCCCCCATAGCCCTTCGGGCAGGGAGGTGCCCCCACCCCCTACGCCCTGCGGGCGTGGGGGGACCCCCGCTCCTCAATCGCCGGAGGGGCTGAAACGTGCGACATGCGGTCGAAGGTCGCATACGGGGTCCAGGGGGCGCAGCCTCTTGGTTACGGGAAGGGGCGGGGTAGGGGAACAGGCCCGCCGCAGGCGCAAACCGCCCCCTCACCGCAGCGCCGGCTCGTCCAGCGTCAGCGTGCACGCGTCCGCGTTCAGCACCGCCCCCACCCCGAACGGCATCGTCAGCGCCGGCGCCCCGTGCCCGAAGCCCAGATCCTCCACGACCGGAACGCCAAGACCGCCGAGCCGGTCGAGCAGCACCGCCCGCACCGTCTCGTACGGACCGCATTCATCCCACGATCCGAGCGCGACGCCCGCGACTCCCTCCAGCCAGCCGGAGCGCAGCAGCTGGGTGAGGACGCGGTCGAGGCGGTAGTCCTCCTCCCCCACGTCCTCGATCAGCAGCAGCCCGCCGCGCGCCGACGGCCGGGCGTGCGGGGTGCCGAGTTCCGCCGCGAGCAGGCTCACACAGCCGCCGAGGGTGACGCCCCGGGCCCGGCCGGGGACCATGGTCCGGGCCGTCTCCAGGCCCAGGGTGCGTACCGACTCGGGCTCGAAGAGCGTGGCCCGCAGCGACTCCTGGGTGGGTGCGTCCTTGAGGAAGGTGGCGGTGCCGACCATCGGGCCATGCAGGGTGGCCAGGCCCGTCCGGACGGCGAAGGCCTCGTGGAGGGCGGTGACATCGCTGTAGCCGACGAAGACCTTGGGGCCGGCCGCCCGTATCGCGGCCCAGTCGAGCATGTCGACCATGCGCTGGGCGCCGTAGCCGCCGCGGGCGCAGATGACGGCGGAGACCGACGGGTCGCACCAGGCCTCTGTCAGATCGCGGGCGCGGTCCCGGTCGGCCGCCGCGAGATACCAGAAGTCGGGGTGCTGGTCGCGGACATGGGGCATTACGACCGGGTCCAGGTCCCAGCCGCGCAGGATCTCCAGGCCCGCGTCGAGCCGTTCGCCGGGTACCGGGCCGCTGGGCGCCACCACGGCGACCCTGGCCCCGGGCCTCAGTCGCGCCGGGCGGGTCAAGGGCCTCAGGGGCGGCAAGGGCGTGCGGGTCATTTCTTGAGCTCCAGCAGCGGGACATCGGGGCGCGAGATGCCGAAGGTCTGGGCGTACAGGGACAGTTCGGACTCCAGTGCGCGGACCACGGTCTCGGCTCTGCGGAAGCCGTGGCCTTCGCCCTCGAAGGCGATGTACGCGTGTGGGATGCCGCGCCCCGCCATCCGAGCCAGGAACCGCTCGCACTGCACGGGCGGGCAGATCACGTCGTCCAGGCCCTGGAGCAGCAGGAACGGTGCGCTGATCCGGTCGCTGTGCTGCAGCGGCGAGCGCTCTCGGTAGCGGCCCGGAACTTCTGCGAGCGGACCTACGAGCGACTCCAAATACTGCGACTCGAAGTCGTGGGTCTCGTCGGTGGCCCAGCTCACCAGGTCGAGGACGGGATAGATGATCGTGCCGCAGGCGTAGACGTCGGTGGCGGTGAGGGAGGAGGCGGCGGTCCAGCCGCCCGCGCTGCCGCCGCGGATGGCGAGCCGCGCCGGGTCGGCCGTGCCCTCGGCGGCCAGCGCCTCGGCGACGGCCGCGCAGTCCTCGACGTCGACGACGCCCCACTGCTCACGCAGCCTGTCGCGGTACTCCCTGCCGTACCCGGTGGAGCCGCCGTAGTTGACCTCGGCGACGCCGATGCCGCGCGAGGTGAAGTAGGCGATCTCCAGGTCGAGGACGAGCGGCGCATGGCCGGTGGGGCCGCCGTGCGCCCACACCACGAAGGGCGGCAGCTCCTCGTCGGGTGCGATCCGGTCGGGGCTGTGGGGCGGATAGATATGGGCGTGGATCTCCCGGTTGTCGGGGCCGGTGAAGGTGCGGATCTGCGGCTCCGGGTAGTACACCGGGTCCACCGGGTCGTCATGTGCCGAGCCGATGACGCGGGTACGCCCGGTGGCGGTGTCGAGTTCGACGACCTCGTACGCACTGCGGGGGCTGGCCGCGACCCCGATGACCCGGTCGCCGTGGACGGCGAGGGTGGACGCCCACTCGGTCCACGGCCCCGCGGCGTCGACGAGCTCGCCGGTCTCCGGGTCGAGTATCCCCAGGGCGGTGGCGCCCTTGCCGTGGATGACTGCGATCAGCCCGTTGTCCAGCGGGTGGAACCACTTGAGGCCGATCTTCCACAGCGGCCCGCCGAACTCCTCGCCGCGGCCGGGGCAGAGGCCGGTGCTCGGCACGGCGCCGGGGGCGACGCCGGACGCGAAGCCCGGCTCCCCGGCGGGCCCGACGCCGGCGACCAGCGCCTCCGGCCGGATCCGCCGCAGCTCCCACCAGTTGCAGAGGTCGGAGACGAAGAGCAGCGAGCCGTCCGGGGCCCAGTCGACCTGGGCAACCGACTCGTCCGTGTCCCCCGCGATCGGCCGCACGCCACTGAACGGGCCGCCCGCCGTCACCTCGCCGAGCATCACGACCGTGCCGTCCCAGGGCATCTGCGGATGGTCCCAGGCGATCCAGGCGGCGTGCCGTCCGTCCGGCGAGAGCCGCGGCCCGGTGACGAAGCGGTGCCGGTCGTCGGAGAGCTCCCGCACCGCCCCTCGGTCCTCGGCCGCCGAGCCGTCCAGCGGCACGGCCGCGATCACCCGGCGTACGTCCGTGGGTGCTTCGCCGGTGAACTCCTCCAGGACGCACCAGACTTCGCCGCGCTCCAGCCGGAGCTGCGGGTCGGCCCAGCGCAGCCCGCCGCCGACCGCCGAGACCGGGGTGAGCGGACGCGGCACGGCATCGGCCGCGTCGGGCTCATAGACGTACAGCCTCTGGTCGGCGAAGTGGACGAAGACGACGAGCGGGCCGTCGTCGTCGGCGCGGCCGGCTCCGGCCCAGGGGTGCCCGCCGTACTCGATGACTCTGCTGCGAACATTCCACGGGGCGGGGAGCACCGACTCCTCGCCGCCGTCGGCCCGTCGGCGGATCAGGGCGCGCCTGCCGCCCTCGGTGGGGCGTGGCGCGGTCCACCACACCTCGTCGGCGATCATGCCCAGGAACTCCGGGCGCCCTTCGTGCGAGGCGGTGAGCGCCGCGTCGATGGGTGACGGCCAGGTTCCGTAGGCTCCCGTGGGTACCATTGCCGACTCCCCCTATGCGGACCGCAGATAGTGGTCGAGAACATTCACGCCGAAGTGCAGCGCCTCGACCGGAACGCGCTCGTCGACCCCGTGGAACAGTGCCGCGTAGTCGAAGCCGACAGGGAGCTTCAGCGGCGAGAAGCCGTAGCCGGTGATGCCGAGCCGGGAGAACTGCTTGGCGTCGGTGCCGCCGGGCATGCAGAACGGCACGACGTGCCCGGCCGGGTCGAAACGCTCGACAGCCGCGCGCAGCTTGGCGAATGTCGGAGAGTCGGCGGGAGCCTGCAGGGCCTTCTCGCGGTGTTGGAACTCCCACTCGACGTCCGGTCCTGTCAGCCGGTCCATCGTTTCGTGGAACTCGGCATCACAGCCGGGCAGCATCCGCCCGTCGACGTACGCGGTGGCATGCCCCGGAATCACATTGATCTTGTAACCGGCTTCCAGCATGGTCGGGTTGGTGCTGTTGCGCACAGTCGGCTCGACCAGCGCGGCGGCCGGCCCGAGCTTCGCCATCAGAGCGTCCACGTCGAAGTCGTCCGCGTCCACATCGGTCTCGATGCCGTGCAGCACGGCGAGCTCGGCCAGCGCGGCCCGCACGGTCGGCGTCAGCCGCACCGGCCACTGGTGCTCGCCGATCCGGGCGACGGCAGCGGCGAGCCGACTCACGGCGTTGGCGCGGTTGACCTTGGATCCGTGTCCGGCCCTGCCGTGCGCGGTGAGCTTGAGCCAGGCTGTGCCGCGCTCCCCGGCCGCGATCGGGTAGAGCGCCATACCGGGGCCGGCATGGAAAGTGAAGGCCCCGGACTCGCTGATCCCTTCCGTACACCCCTCGAAGAGGCCGGGGTGCCGGTCGGCGAGGAAGCCCGAGCCGTCGACGGCGCTGGCCTCCTCGTCGGCGGTGTAGGCGATCACAATGTCGCGCCGGGGCCTGATGCCGGCGCGCGCCCAGGCCCGGACGACCGCGAGGACCATCGCGTCCATGTTCTTCATGTCGACCGCGCCGCGGCCCCACACCACCCCGTCCCTGACCTCCCCGGAGAAGGGGTGCACGGACCAGTCGGCGGACTCGGCCGGCACCACGTCCAGGTGGCCGTGGACGAGCAGGGCATCGGCGGACGGATCGGTGCCCTCGATCCGTGCGACGACGTTGGTACGCCCCGGGGTGCACTCCAGCAGGGTGGGTTCAATGCCGGCCCCGGCCAGTCGCTCGGCGGCATACTCGGCGGCGGGCCTCTCCCGGCAGTCGCCTCCGCCGTGGTTGGTGGTGTCGATGCGGATCAGCTCGGAGGTGAAGGTCACCACTTCGTCGAGTGCCTGGCCGTCGATATGCGTTGTCACGTCAGCCATACTGCTCCTCCACTGCCGCCGAGACGATCGTCGTGACCGCTTTGAAGGTACGAATGCCCTCATACATGGTCTCGCTGGTGTACGCGACGCGCCGCTCGCCGCTGCCCGCAACGCCCGGCACCACGGTGGCCGCCGCCGCGAGATGCTCCGCGTCGAACTCCAGCTCCACGGTGAACGGGCCGCCCCGCACAGGCTCGAACCGCATGGCCAGGGCCGCCGCCTCCTTCGCGGCGCCGCGGATGTCGGAAGCGGTACGGCCCGGGGTGCGGCACACCGCCGCGTACCGCGAGACGTAGTCCTTCACCGCCACCTTGCGGGCCGCGGGCGCATAGCCGTCGGCGTCCACGCAGGTCAGGTTGTCACCGGTCACCAGCACGACCGGCACGCCGTACTCCGCGACCACATGGGCGTTGAGCAGGCCTTCGCTCGCCCGCGCGCCGTCCAGCCAGACCCCCGTGATGGAGTTGGCGAGGTAGGTGTGGGCGAGCACCCCCTCCGCGCCCGCCCCCGTGTGGTAGCCGACGAACGCGATGCCGTCCACGTCGCCGTGCTGCACCCCCTCCACCATCGACAGCGACTTGTGCTTGCCGGTGAGCATCTCCACCCGCTCGTCGAGCCGCTCCAGCAGCAAATTACGCATGGTCCAGTGCGCTTCATTGATGAGCACCTCATCGGCGCCGCCGTCGAAGAAGCCGAGTGCGGCTGCGTTCACATCGGAGGTGAACATGGTCCGGCAGCGCTCCCACTGGGGAGTGCCGGGCAGCACGTCGGCCGGCCAGGTCACACCGGTGGCGCCTTCCATGTCGGCGCTGATGAGGATCTTCATGCCTGGAAACCTACGCGCTCGCCCGACGGCCCGGCCAGCCCTGTGGATAACTACCCGCGGGCCGGACCTCCGGCGTCACCCGTTCCGGCCAATGACCAGCCATTTCGATGGCAGTTCGACGCGTGATCCGTCCGCCGCGTACTCCGTTGTCGTCAGCGGCAGTTCACCGCTCGCGAGCACGTCGAGCCCCGCCGTGCGGAAGAATTCCACCAACTGCGCATCGGCGACCGCACCCGGCACGATGCCGTGCCGGAAGACCGGCTGAAGCTTCGGCGGCGGCCCGGCCGGCGACTGCGCCAGGCCCATCAGCTTCTGCCCGGCGGCCTCCGAGAGCTCGACCACGAAGGCCCGCCCGCGCTCCCCCACCAGGGTGGCGATGGTGTCGGCCAGCCCCTGCCGGTCCTCGGGGTCGCACTGGTGGAGCACTCCGCGCATATAGACATTGGCGTCACCCAGTTCGGCGTGCAACTGCGACATCGCCGCCCCGTCCACCGCGTCCATCTCCCGGAACCGCGCCTCCCCCGCTTTGTCCCGCCTTCCGGCGAGTTCGATGGCGGCCGCCGAGAGGTCCACCCCGAGGACATCCGGGAAGCGGTCGGCGAGGAAATGGGTCTGTGTGCCATTGCCGCAGCCCAGATCCACCAGGGTGAGTTCGGCGTCGGTCACATGCGGTTCGTAGAGCGCGAGATGGATTCCCGCGGTGAGTGCCGGCTCCGCGTCCCAGAAGACCGCTCCGGGCTCGTCGGAGGCCTCGCTCCAGAAGCCTTCCCAGGCATCCTTGTACCGACTCGTCACGCTCATGACCAGCTCCCCAGGATATGACACGACGTCAAGATCGGTCTATCGCTCCCCGGTTACGCCGACAAGCGCCCGGCGCATTCCTTCACCTGGCGTTCGATCCGTCGGCACGCCGGCGCGCGCGCCGGGGCAAGATCCGGAAGATGCCCGCTACGGCAGCGCCAGCTCGAACCAGACGGTCTTGCCTTCCGTCGTACGGCTGGTGCCCCACTCCCGCGCCAGGGTGCTCAGCACCCGCAGCCCGCGCCCGATCTCGTCGTCCCATCGCGCGTCGAGCAGCGTCGGCAGGGTGTGGTCCTCGTCCGCCACCTCGCACAGCAGCGATCCTGCCCGGACCAGCCGTAGCTCGGCGCGACGGCCGCTCGTATGCCGCACCGCATTGGTGACCACTTCGCTGACCAGCAGCTCCACGGTCTCGTTCAGCCCGGCGAGGCCCCAGGACCGCAGCTGTCCGCGGACCAATCGGCGCGCCCTGGCCGCCTCGCGCGGTTCCAGCGACAGCTCCCAGGAGGCCACCGACTCGGCGTCGATGCCGTTCAACCGGGCCATCAGCAGGGCGACGTCGTCCTTGCGGCCGCCGCGGCCCTCCGGAAAAGACGCAGCCAGCGCGCGGATGATGGTGTCGCAGGCGTCGTCCATGGAGGCCGCGGGGTGGGCAGCGGATTCACACAGCGTCGCAAGCCCGACGCCGATGTCCTCGCCCCGCACCTCCACCAGACCGTCCGTGCACATCACCAGGCGATCGCCGGGCGCCACGGGCACTCGTACGCTCTCGAAGGGCACTCCGCCGACGCCGATCGGCGCGCCCGTCGGCAGGTCGAGCAGATCGCTGCGCCCGTCGGCCGCGCGGACGATCACCGGCGGCACATGGCCGGCGTTCGCCAACTGCAGTTCACCCCGGATCGGGTCGTACACCGCGTACAGACAGGTCGCGAGGTAGTGCTCGCCGAGGCGCTGGGCCAGGTCGTCGAGGTTGCGCAGCAGCTGTTCGGGCGGCAGGTCGAGGGCGGCCATGGTCTGTACGGCCGTACGTAACTGGCCCATCATCGCCGCGGAGTTCAGGCCGTGCCCCATCACGTCGCCCACCACCAGCGCGGTGCGCGATCCGGGCAGCTTGACGGAGTCGAACCAGTCACCGCCCACTCGGCCGAGGAGGGTGCCCGGCAGATACCGGGTGGCCGTGTCGCAACCGGCCATCCGCGGGGTGACCTGCGGCAGCATCGAGTCCTGGAGGGTCTCGGCGACGCTCTCCTGGTAGGTGTACATACGGGCGTTGTCGAGGACGAGCCCCGCGCGGGCGGCCAGTTCTGCACCGGTGACCCGGTCCATGTCGTTGAACAGGGCGCGCTGCGGGTGACGCAGAAGGATCATGAATCCCAGCACCACATTGCGTGCCTTGAGGGGCACGACGAGCATCGAACGCCCGCTGATGAGGGGACGGATGTCGCGCTTCTCGAACTGCGAGGCGATGGCGGTGCCCATCTGCTCGCTGATCCGCGGCACCAGCACCGGGTCGCCGGTGGTCATGCACTGGAAGAACGGCGTGTGCACGGGGAACGGCATGGATTCGCCGACGGGCACCACATCGTCCCAGCGTCCCGGCTCGTCCACATGCTCGACGGCGACGCGGTGCCACATGGTGGTCGCGTCCGGCGGTCCGTCCGGGAAGCCCTCGCCCGCGATGACCTGTTCACGCAGATAGGTGCCCGCGACGTCGGTGAAGCGCGGCACGACGGCCGCGCTGACTTCCTGGATCGTACGGGCGAGGTCGAGCGAGGAGCCGATGCGGCCGCTGACCTCGTTGAGGAATTCGAGCCGCTCGCGCACCGCCGCGTACTCGAGGTCCTGTTCGAGATCGGCCGCGTCCACCGTCTGTCCGGCGGCTGCCGCAGCCTCGGCGGCGCGCTGTCGCGCCTGGCGCTCCGCGCGCCGTGGCACACCCCAGTCGGGGGTCACCGGCACCCGGTCGTGATGGCTGAACTCCAGCACCGGATAGCCCAGATCGAGGACCTGGGAGACGATCCGCGTCGACTCATGGACGCTCATGCTCGGCAGGATCTCGGGGAGTCTGCGCGCCAGTTCGTCGAAGCCGGGGAACTCGGTGTGCAGCGCGAAGCCCGGCGCTATCCGCTCGACGCTCTCGTCCTCCCCGCCGAACAGGGCAGCGTCGGCGGCCAGTACGAGCAGTCGTTCCTCGCCTGGCCCGACCATGGGGTAGGCCCACCACAGCACATCGGCCCGGTCGCGGCCGGGCTCAGAGAGCCGGGCCCGGCCGGCCGCCGGAAAGGAGGTCAGGCCGTTCAGTGAGGCGTCGAGTCCGGGGCCGAGACCGCCGTATCCGTCGTACGAGTCGTACTCGCCGTCGTCCGCCAGCGCGCCGGTGACCGGGAGCAGGTCGACCGCGGGCCGGCCCACGGCCTCCTCGCGGGCGGGGCCGAAGAGCCGCCTCGCGCCGGTCGACCAGTGCGACACCAGGCCTTCGCCGTCCACGACGACCACCGCAAGCGGAATCCGGCCGGCCACGGCGTACTGCTGCGGCGGTGTCGGCGGCGCAGCACCACTGTCCATGGGTGTCAGGCTCCTTCCCCGCCGCCAGGATCTGCGGCCTTGTCACCACGGTACGGCGCTGAGCACACCGTGCGCGGGGCAACGGCGGAACAGGTTGTGCGCCCGCGCCAACTGACCGGAGATCAGTCCTCGTGCCCCAGCTGGAGATCGCGTTCGGTGCGCCCGCCGCCGGCGACCTGCAGGACCGTCGCCACCGGCGGATAGCCGGCCGCGATCACGGTGTACTCCCCCGAGGACAGGTCGACGAACCGGAAGGTACCGTCGGGGCCCGTGGTGAGGGTGTCCACCACATTGCCGGCCGCGTCGAGCAGGGTGACGCGCGCATCCTCGACCGGGCGGCCGTCGCCGGCCCGCACCGTGCCCCGCAGCATCGCTCCGCCCGCCAGCTCGACGTCCTGCCGGGTCTCGCGGGCCGCCTGCACGCTCACCGGGAGCGCGGCAGGCCTGAAGGCGGGGGCGCTCGCGGCGAGGGTGTACTCCCCCGCCACCAATTCCGTCATCACATAGCCGCCTTCGCGGCCGCTGCGGGCGGTGGCGACGACATCGCCGCGTACGTCGGTGAGAGTCACCGCCGCGTCCCGCACGGGCGCGCCGTCCGCCGTCACGACGGATCCGGCGAGCCGGCCCGCTCCGCCGAGGACCACATCGAGCTCGACCGGCCGCTCTGCGACGGTGACGGTGACCGCCTGTGGCTGGTGCCCGCCGGCCGCCGCGATCATGACGTACGAGCCGGCTCCGGGCACGCTCAGCGCATACCGCCCGTCCTCGCCGCTCGCGCCGCGTCCGATCTGGTGTCCCTGTACGTCGATCAGGGTGAGGGCGGCGCGCGGGACGGTGCTGCCGTCGTGGTGCTGGACCATGCCGCAGACCGGGACGCCCGAGGTGTACACGGGTGCGTTGCGGGCCTGCGGTACGGATGCGGTCTCGGCGGCGGATGCGTTGTAGGACACCAGCGGTTTCTCCTTGAGGAAGAAGGCGATGACGAGGCCGAGCGCGAGCACCGGCACCAGATGGAGGAAGATCCGCGGCATCGCGTCTGCGTACGCCTGGATGTAGCCGTCGCGCAGGGCGGGCGGCATGGCATGGACCAGTTGCGGAGTGATGGACTCCGGGGCGGGAAGTCCCGCGCCGGCCGGGAGGCGGTCGGCGAGCGCGTAGGTGAGGCGGTCGGCGAAGAGTGTGCCGAAGACGGCGGCGCCGACGCTGCCGCCGATCTGCCGGAAGTAGTTGCTGGCGCTGGTGGCGGCGCCGAGGTCGGCGGGCGGCGCGGTGTTTTGCACGGCGAGGATGAGAACCGGCATCACCAGTCCGATGCCGACACCCAGCACGGCCTGCCAGATGCTGTATTCGAGCCGGGGCGTGTCCGCCTCGAGCCGCGACAGCAGCAACATGCCGGCCACCGAGATCGCGCTGCCCAGTACGGCATAGATCTTGTAGCGGCCACTGCGGCTGATGAGCCGGCCGGAGACGATCGAGGCGGCGACGATGCCGCCCATCATCGGGAGCATCAGCAGCCCCGACTCGGTGGCACTGACGCCGTCGACCATCTGCAGGAAGGTCGGCAGATAGCCGGCCGTGCCGAAGAGCGCGACGCCGACGACCGCGCCGACGAGGCTGGTGACGTTGAAGATCGAGTCGCGGAACAGCCGCAGCGGGATGATCGGTTCGGGCGCGTAGTGCTCAACGACCGTGAAGAGCAGGATGGTTCCTGCTGCCCCGGCCGCCAGTCCCAGGATGACGCGCGAGCCCCAGGCGTACTCCGTGCCGCCCCAACTGGTCAGCAGCACCAGGCAGGTGGACGCGGCGGCGAGGAACAGCGCACCGAGGACGTCGAGCCGGGCGCGCGCGGCGGGCTTGGGGAGCTTCAGCACCAGGGTGACGACGAGCAGTGTCACCACGCCGAAGGGGACGTTGAAGTAGAAGCACCAGCGCCAGGAGACGTGGTCGGTGAAGAAGCCGCCGAGCAACGGGCCCGCGACGGAGGCGAGTCCGAAGGCCGCACCGATGAGTCCCATGAACCGGCCGCGCTCCCGGGCCGGGACGATGTCCGCGATGATCGCCTGCACGCCGATCAGGAGACCGCCGGCGCCGATGCCCTGGACGGCACGGAAGGCGATGAGCTCGTCCATGCTGCGTGACCAGCCCGCAAGCGCGGAGCCGATGACGAAGACGACGATCGCGAACTGGAAGAGGCCCTTGCGGCCGAAGAGGTCACCGAGTTTGCCGTAGATCGGCAGGCCGATGGTGGCGGTGAGGAGATAGGCGGTGATCGCCCAGGGCATCCGGTCCAGGCCCTGAAGCTCACCGACGATCTTCGGGAGGGCGGTGGCGACGATCATCTGCTCGAGCGCGGCGAGAAGCAGCGCGAGCATCAGGCCGAAGAAGACGAGGCGTACGCGGCGCGGGCTGAGCGCGGTGACCTCGGCCGGATCGGTATGCGGAGGCGGTGCGGCCGCGGCCGGAGCCGTTGGCTCGTCCTTCACCAGAGTGATCCCGCCCACCTGCCTGCTCCCCTCGTCGCGCCTGCGCGGGCCCATTTCTCGCATTACGCGACAACTGCGGGCAAGCGCGACGAGGGCCGCGGGAGGCACGAGTGAGCGGCTTAAGCGCCGGTCGGAGCCCCTACGGCGGACAGCGGACCCATACGGAAAACCACTCGAAACGGTGAGCGTGAGAATAATCCCGGCGGGCTACTTCTCGACCTCGGCGGCGAGCTTGGCGAGCAGCTCGTCGTAGATCCGCCCAAGTCCCTTGGGGGCGAAGGTCTTCTCGAAGAATCCGCCGATGCCGCCGGCGCCGTTCCAGACGGTGGTGACGACGGCCTTGGACTTCCCCTCACCGGCCGGGGTGACGGTCCAGGTGGTGACCATGGAGGAGTTGCGGTCCTTCTCGACCAGCTGACCGTCGGTCGGCTCGGCCACCTCGAGCAGGCAGTCGCGGATGCGCTTGCTGGTGGCCTGGAGCTTCCAGTGGACGAGGGTGCCCTCGCCGTCGCCGCCCTCGCGGACCTCGTACTCACTGAAGTGCTCGGGCAGGAGCTTCGCGCGGGTGTTCTCGTAGTCGGCCAGTGCGTCGAACACCTTCTCCGCGTCCGCCGAGATGATCCGTTCCGTGGTGGCCTCGACCTGCGCCATTCCTGTTCCTCCAGCACTCGGGGTCTTCGGGGGTGCGGCTAGCCAACCATCTCGGGTGCGGCCGACAGAAATTGGGGTTCAGTGTCATGAGTCGGAAGTAGGTCTGGCGCGGTGCGCGGCCTCCGATCAGGGGGCGGGGCAGCGAACGGTCCATCCCGGCCCCTCGACTCAACCCCCTGCCGGAAAGTTTGACTCACCCCAGCAGCAATCAAGGGAACATGTGTTCTATTCTGTGGTCACTGCTACCCGGGAGGCGCCATGCGCTGGGACAATCTGGTCGATAACCCCACTACGGCCGGGGACACCGCGCTTTTCGGCACGTCAGCGGTGACGACCCGGACCTTCGACACGCCCGAATTCCGCGGCATCACCTTCCACGAGGTCCGCGCCCGCTCGATCCTGAACCGGGTGCCGGGCGCCTCACGGATGCCTTTCGAGTGGACCGTCAACCCCTACCGGGGCTGTACGCACGCGTGTGTGTACTGCTTCGCCCGCAAGACACACAGCTATCTGGACCTCGACACCGGGCTCGGCTTCGACTCCCAGATCGTCGTGAAGATCAACGCGCCGGAGCTGCTGCGCCGGCAGCTGGCCTCGCGGCAGTGGCAGGGCGCGCACATCGCGATGGGGACGAACGTCGACTGCTATCAGCGGGCCGAAGGACGCTACCGATTGATGCCGGGCATCATCTCGGCCCTGCGCGACCACGCGAATCCGTTCTCGATCCTCACCAAGGGCACGTTGATCCTGCGCGATCTGGATCTGCTGCGGCAGGCGGCCCAGGTGACGGAGGTCGGGATCTCGGTCTCGGTCGGTTTCACGGACCCCGAGCTGTGGCGCACGGTCGAGCCGGGCACGCCGTCGCCAGAGCGTCGCCTCGATGTCGTACGCACCCTCACCGATCACGGCATCGGCTGCGGGGTGCTGATGGCGCCGGTCATCCCCTTCCTCGGCGACCATCCGGACCAGTTGCGCGCGACGGTCCGCGCCATCGCCGCGTCCGGGGCGACGTCGGTGACCCCGCTGGTGCTGCATCTGCGGCCCGGCGCGCGTGAGTGGTTCATGGCGTGGCTGACGCAGCACCATCCGCATCTGGTGCGGCGGTACGAGCGGCTGTACGCGGAGGGGGCGTACGCGCCGAAGTGGTACCAGCGCCGGATCACCCGCCATGTCCACGAACTGGCCGCGGAGTTCGGGATAGGCCCGGCGGACCGGGGTGTGCCGCGGCGTATCCCGATGCCGCCGGAGCCGGAGCCGGTGGGCCCTGAACCGACCCAGCTCACCCTGCTCTGAGCCCGGCGGCCGATTGGCGGCGGCCCGATTGATCGAGGCCTTCGCGCTGGTCGGGGAGGCGGGCTAGCGAGACGCCGAGAGGCGGGCCAGTGCCGCCTCCGCCGCCGCCATCAGACGGGGGTGCGCGGCGGCCGAGCGGAGGACGGCCGTCGCCCGTTTGTCGCCCAGGGCGCCCAGACCCTCGACGCAGGCCAGCGCCAGTCGCCAGTGCGGGTCGCCCGGGGTGAGGCGGCGGCCGAGGACCGTGATCAGCGCCGGGACCGATTCCGGGGCCCGCAGGCGGGTGAGCAGCCGGACCGGGACCAGTGCGTAGGCGACGCGCAGCTCATTCGTGGCGAGCGCCGCCGCCGCGCGGGAGGTGCGGGGGTCCGCCAGGCGGGACAGGGCGTGGGCCGCCGAGACGCAGCGTTCCCGGTCGCGGTGGTTCAGGAGCAGCACCAGCGCCTCGAAGGCGCGCCGGTCCCCCGCGCAACCGAGCCGGAAGGCCGCAATCTCCCGCGCCCACAGGGGCCGCTCATGTTCGGTGAGGACTCCTGCGAGCTCCTCCCGGTCCTCTGTTGCCAGCAGCCGTTCGTACGCAACCGAGCCGCCCGACTCTCCGCGCAGCCGCCGCGCCACGGACCGTAACTCCTCATCCATGGTGGCCAGCGTATCGGCGACGCCGTGGCGATCCAGATCACACCCGCCCAGGTCTGGCGCGCTCGTTACTCGCGGGTTAACCTCAATTGAGCGGGTAACCCCCCGCACAGCTCACGGTGGCCTGGTGACGCAGCCGCCGCGAGTGCTTGTCGGTTCGGTAGTTCTGCACATGAGTTCCGCACATGCGTGAGTACGACGCGACTCCGGGACAGAGTCCGTCGGCCCCGCACCACGACACGCAATTGGCGTGCGCCGCGCCCCTTGGCGTTCTCGCCCGTGCGCCCCGCGCGCCCCTCATCAGTCGTCACACATCCCTGGAGTCCCCCGATGGACATCCCTCTGCACACCATTGCCGTCGTCGGCCTCGGCACCATGGGCACCGGCATCGCCGAAGTGCTCGCCCGCGCCGGACGTGAGGTCATCGGCATCGACATCAGTGACGCCGCCGCCGGCCAGGCCGTCACCGCGCTCGAAGCCTCCACCGCCCGCGCCGTGGAGCGCGAGCGGATCACCGAGGAGGAGCGGCGCAACATCCTCGCCCGCTTCCGCACCTTCTCCGATCTGCAGGCCGCCGCGGACGCCGATCTCGTGATCGAGGTCGTGTCCGAGTCGTACGAGGCCAAGCAGCAGGTCTTCCGCGCCCTGGACTCCATCGTGCGCCCCGGCACCATCCTCGCCACCGGCACCAACGCCCTGTCGGTGACCCGGCTGGCCGCGGACTCCGCCCACCCCGAGCGCGTGCTCGGCATGCACTTCTTCAACCCCGCGCCGGCGATGAAGCTGGTCGAGGTCGTCTCCTCGGTGCTGACCTCGCCGCGCGCCGTCGAGGCCGTCACCGCGCTCGCCCGCGAGCTCGGCAAGGAGCCGGTCGCGGTCGGCGACCGGCCCGGTTTCGTCGCGGACGGGCTGCTGTTCGGCTATCTCAACCAGGCCGCCGCGATGTACGAGGCGAGGTACGCCTCCCGCGAGGACATCGACGCCGCGATGAAGCTGGGCTGCGGGCTACCGATGGGCCCGCTCGCGCTGCTCGACCTGATCGGCATCGACACCGCGCGTACCGTCCTGGACGCGATGTACGCGGAGTCCCGCGACCGGCTGCACGCCCCGGCCCCCATCCTCAAGCAGCTCAGCGAGGCGGGCCTGACCGGCCGCAAGTCGGGCCGCGGCTTCTACACCTACGCCGCCCCCGGCACCGCGGACCTGGTCCCGGACGCCCTCACCCCGCAGCCTGCGGCCGATGCGGCGGCCGGCCGCGAGGTCCGCTCGGTCGGTGTCGCCGGCTCCGGCACGATGGCGAGCGGCATCGCGGAAGTCTTCGCCAAGGCCGGTTACGACGTGGTGCTCGCCGCCCGCAGCCTGGAGAAGGCGGAGACGGCGAAGTCCCGTATCGCCAAGAACCTTTCCCGCTCGGTCGACAAGGGCCGGATGACGGCCGAGGCCCGCGAGGCGACGCTGGCCCGCGTCGCCCCGGCCGGCTCGCTCGACGCGTTCGCCGAGGTCGACCTCGCGGTGGAGGCGGTGGCCGAGGATCTGGAGATCAAGCAGCAGCTCTTCGCCACCCTCGACAAGGTCTGCAAGCCGGGCGCGGTGCTCGCCACCACCACCTCCTCACTGCCCGTCGTCGCCTGCGCGCGCGCCACCTCGCGCCCGCAGGACGTCATCGGCATGCACTTCTTCAACCCTGCGCCGGCGATGAAGCTGGTCGAGGTGGTCCGTACGGTCCTGACCTCCGACGAGGTCCACGCCACCGTCCGCGCGGTGACCACGAAGATCAAGAAGCACCCGGTCGACTGCAGCGACCGGGCCGGTTTCATCGTGAACGCCCTGCTCTTCCCGTACCTCAACAACGCGATCAAGATGGTCCAGGAGCACTACGCGACGCTGGACGACATCGACGCCGCGATGAAGCTGGGCGGCGGCTATCCGATGGGTCCCTTCGAGCTTCTCGACGTGGTCGGGCTCGATGTCTCGCTCGCCATCGAGAAGGTTCTGCACCGCGAGTTCCGCGACCCGGGCCTGGCGCCCGCGCCGCTGCTCGAGCACCTGGTGGCCGCGGGGTGCCTCGGCCGGAAGACGGGGCGTGGCTTCCGCGAATATGCCCGGCGCTGATCACACGGCGGGCTGGGGCGGGCTGCTCGATCCTTCGGACGACCCGCCCCCCGCCTCGGGTGGGGGCGTCCCCGGCCCACAGGCGCGCTCCGCTGCACGAATGCAGTACGTTCAGCTCATGCCCCAGCCCGCCAAGCCCACCCGTGCCAAAGCCACGTCAGACGCTCCGGAAAGTGCCGCAGGCAGTCGCGCCGCCGCACAGCGCCTCAAGATGCGGCGCGAGCTGGCGGCCGCGGCGATGGAACTGTTCGCGACCAAGGGGTACGAGGCGACGACCGTGGACGAGATCGCCGCCACGGCCGGGGTCGCCCGCCGGACCTTCTTCCGCCACTTCCGCTCCAAGGAAGAGGCGATCTTCCCGGACCACGACGACACGCTCGTACGCGCCGAGGCGGTGCTGAACGCGGCCCCGGCCCACGAGCACCCGCTGGACACCGTGTGCCGGGGCATCAAGGAGGTCATGCGGATGTACGCGGCCTCCCCGGCCGTCTCGGTGGAGCGCTACCGCCTCACCCGTGAGGTGCCCACCCTCCGGGAGCGGGAAATCGCCTCTGTGGCCCGCTACGAGCGACTGTTCACACGCTATCTGCTGGGCCATTTCGACGAGCGCGACCACCACGACGGCAACGACGACCCGCTGCTGGCGGAGGTGGCCGCGTCCGCGGTCGTCACCGCGCACAATCACGTGCTGCGGCGCTGGCTGCGGGCGGGCGGGCAGGGGGACGTGGAGTCCCAGCTGGACCATGCGTTCGCGATCGTCCGCGACACGTTCGGCTCGGGCATCGGCGCGGGCCGCGCCCCGCAGAGCGAGCGGACCGAACGGAGCGAGCGAACCGATCGGCCTGAGCGGACCGTTCCGGCGGCGGTGTCGACGCGCACCAGCGGCGACGTGCTGGTCACGGTGGCCCGTACCGACGCACCGCTCGACGAGGTCATGCGCACCATCGAGCGGGCGCTGAGCGACGGCAAGGGCTGACCTGGGGCTCCGGCCCGGACCCCGCGCCTCGATCGCCGGCAGGGCTTGGTTTGCTCGGGGCCCCTCAAATCGCACACGAACATGTACGCAAGGTAACGGCCGCCCCTCTCGGGGCGGCCGTTGTTGCTCATGCGTGCCCGCCAGATGACAACTGAGAGAAACTCTTGGCACCCAGTGTCTTGCGAGCTGGCACAGCGTGCCATACGTTGAAGGTGTCCGGGCGGCCGGCGTGCAGAGACCATTCGTACGCCGGCTGTCCCCGCAAACCATCGTGATTGCGCGCCCGGACGCCTGCGTCACAGGCACCTCCCGCGCCCACCCGCGCTGCCACCGCACCACCCGCCGAACCGACGGCACACCTCCACAGCAGCAGCACCCCGACGTTCCCCTCAGCGTTCCCCGCAACGCGCTTCGCCGGAGGCACCCGTGAAGGAAATCCTGGACGCGATCCAATCGACGGACAGCACCCCCGCCGACTTCGCCGCACTGCCCATCCCCGACTCGTACCGCGCGGTGACCGTGCACAAGGACGAGGTCGAGATGTTCGCCGGCCTCGAAACCCGCGAGAAGGACCCCCGCAAGTCCCTCCATGTCGAGGACGTGCCGGTGCCCGAGCTCGGCCCGGGTGAGGCCCTGGTGGCGGTCATGGCCAGCTCGGTGAACTACAACTCCGTCTGGACGTCGATCTTCGAGCCGATGGCCACCTTCGGCTTCCTCGAGCGGTACGGAAAGCTCTCCGAGCTCACCAAGCGGCACGATCTGCCGTACCACGTCATAGGCTCCGACCTCTCGGGCGTGGTACTGCGCACCGGTCCGGGCGTGAACGCCTGGAAGCCCGGCGACGAGGTCGTCGCGCACTGTCTGTCCGTCGAACTGGAGTCGTCCGACGGTCACAACGACACGATGCTCGACCCCGAGCAGCGTATCTGGGGCTTCGAGACCAACTTCGGTGGTCTGGCGGAGGTCGCGCTGGTCAAGTCCAACCAGCTGATGCCCAAGCCCCAGCACCTGAGCTGGGAGGAGGCGGCGGCGCCCGGTCTCGTCAACTCCACCGCCTACCGCCAGCTCGTCTCGCGCAACGGCGCGGGCATGAAGCAGGGCGACAACGTGCTGATCTGGGGCGCGAGCGGCGGACTCGGTTCGTACGCCACCCAGTTCGCGCTGGCGGGCGGCGCCAACCCGATCTGTGTGGTCTCCAGCCCGCAGAAGGCGGACATCTGCCGCGCGATGGGCGCCGAGGCGATCATCGACCGCAACGCCGAGGACTACAAGTTCTGGAAGGACGAGCACAACCAGGACCCGCGCGAGTGGAAGCGCCTCGGCAAGCGCATCCGTGAACTCACCGGCGGCGAGGACGTGGACATCGTCTTCGAGCACCCGGGCCGCGAGACCTTCGGCGCCAGCGTGTACGTGACCCGCAAGGGCGGCACGATCGTCACCTGCGCATCGACGTCGGGCTACAACCACGAGTACGACAACCGCTATCTGTGGATGTCGCTGAAGAAGATCGTGGGCTCGCACTTCGCCAACTACCGTGAGGCGTGGGAGGCCAACCGGCTGGTCGCCAAGGGCAAGATCCACCCGACACTGTCGAAGGTCTACTCGCTCGACGACACCGGCCAGGCGGCGTACGACGTGCACCGCAACCTCCACCAGGGCAAGGTCGGCGTGCTTGCGCTCGCTCCGCGCGAGGGTCTGGGCGTGCGCGACGAGGAGCTTCGCGAGAAGCACATCGACGCCATCAACCGCTTCAGGAATGTCTGAGGTTTCATAGATGACTGAGCGCCAGAAGGACCGGCCCTGGCTCATGCGGACGTACGCCGGTCACTCGACCGCCGAGGCGTCCAACGAGCTCTACCGGCGCAACCTCGCCAAGGGGCAGACCGGCCTGTCCGTCGCATTCGACCTGCCCACGCAGACGGGCTACGACCCCGACCACATCCTCGCCCGCGGCGAGGTCGGCCGGGTCGGGGTCCCCGTCTCGCACCTCGGCGACATGCGGCGGCTGTTCCAGGACATCCCGCTGGAGCAGATGAACACCTCAATGACGATCAACGCCACCGCGATGTGGCTGCTGGCGCTCTACCAGGTGGTCGCCGAGGAGCAGGGCGTCGACATCACCAAGCTCCAGGGGACGACTCAGAACGACATCGTCAAGGAGTACCTGTCGCGCGGGACGCATGTCTTCCCGCCCGGCCCTTCGCTGCGCCTGACCACCGACATGATCACGTACACGGTGGCCAACATCCCCAAGTGGAACCCGATCAACATCTGCAGCTACCACCTGCAGGAGGCCGGAGCCACTCCGGTCCAGGAGATCTCGTACGCGATGGCCACCGCGGTCGCCGTGCTGGACGCGGTCCGGGACTCCGGCCAGGTGCCCGCCGAGAAGTTCGGCGATGTGGTCGCGCGTATCTCCTTCTTCGTGAACGCGGGCGTCCGCTTCGTCGAGGAGATGTGCAAGATGCGCGCCTTCGGCCGCATCTGGGACCAGATCACCCGCGAGCGGTACGGCATCGAGAACGAGAAGCACCGCCGCTTCCGCTACGGCGTCCAGGTCAACTCCCTCGGTCTGACCGAGGCCCAGCCGGAGAACAACGTCCAGCGCATCGTCCTCGAGATGCTGGCCGTCACCCTCTCCAAGGACGCACGCGCCCGGGCCGTACAACTCCCCGCCTGGAATGAGGCGTTGGGGCTCCCGCGCCCCTGGGACCAGCAGTGGTCGCTCCGTATCCAGCAGGTGCTGGCGCACGAGAGCGACCTGCTGGAGTACGAGGACATCTTCGCGGGCTCGCACGTCATCGAGGCCAAGGTGGCCTCCCTGGTCACCGAGTGCCTCGCCGAGATGAACCGGATACAGGAGATGGGCGGCGCCATGGCGGCCGTCGAGTCCGGCTATCTCAAGTCGCAGCTGGTCTCCTCGCACGCCGAGCGCCGCGCCCGGATCGAGGCCGGCGACGAGAAGATCGTCGGCGTGAACATCTTCAAGACCACCGAGGAGAACCCGCTCACCGCGGATCTCGACACGGCGATCATGACGGTCGACCCGGCCAACGAGGCACGCGTCGTCACGAAGCTCCACGAGTGGCGCGACAACCGTGACGAGGCCCGGGCGACGGATGCCCTGGCCGCGCTGAAGAAGGCCGCTGCGGGCTCCGAGAACCTCATGGCCGCGACCGTGGAGTGCGTCCGTGCGGGTGTCACCACCGGCGAGTGGTCGTGGGCGCTGCGGGATGTCTTCGGCGAGTTCCGCGCGCCGACGGGCGTGTCCAGCGCACCCGTCGCGGTGACCGCAGAGGCGGGCACGCCGCTCGCCGTCGTACGGGAGAAGGTGACCCGTACGGCCGATGAGCTCGGCTCCGGAAGGCTGCGGCTGCTGGTCGGCAAGCCCGGCCTGGACGGGCACTCCAACGGCGCCGAGCAGATCGCCGTACGCGCCCGCGACGCGGGCTTCGAGGTGGTCTACCAGGGCATCCGGCTCACACCCGAGCAGATAGTCAACGCCGCCCTCGCGGAGGACGTGCACTGCGTGGGCCTCTCCATCCTGTCCGGTTCGCACGCCGAGCTGGTGCCGGACGTGCTGGACCGGCTGCGCGAGGCCGGCGCGGCAGACATTCCGGTGATCGTCGGCGGGATCATCCCGAACGCCGACGCCGCAGATCTGAAGGCGGCGGGTGTGGCCGCCGTCTTCACCCCGAAGGACTTCGGCATTACCGAGATCATCGGCCGTATCGTCGACGAGATCCGGAAAGCGAACAAGCTCGACCCTCTGGAGGTCCCCGCATGACCGCCCACCCGTCGCCCACCACCGCCCTGCCTGTCGGTCGCTCCGCGCCCGGCCCCTCGGATCACCGTCTCCGTCCGCGTCGCTCGTGCCTGGCTGTTCCTGGCTCGAACCCGCGCTTCCTGGAGAAGGCCCAGGGCCTGCCTGCCGACCAGGTCTTCCTGGACCTGGAGGACGCCTGCGCGCCGCTCGCCAAGCCGGAAGCCCGGCACACCATCGTGAAGTTCCTCAACGAGGGCGACTGGACGGGCAAGACCAGGGTCGTACGGGTCAACGACTGGACGACCGAGTGGACGTACCGGGACGTGGTGACGGTCGTGGAGGGCGCGGGCCCCAACCTCGACTGCATCATGCTGCCGAAGGTCCAGGACGCCCAGCAGGTCGTCGCGCTCGACCTCCTCCTCACCCAGATCGAGAAGACGATGGGCTTCGAGGTCGGGAAGATCGGCATCGAGGCGCAGATCGAGAACGCCAAGGGCCTGGTCAACGTCGACGAGATCGCGGCCGCCTCGCCGCGCGTCGAGACGATCATCTTCGGCCCGGCCGACTTCATGGCGTCGATCAACATGAAGTCCCTGGTCGTGGGCGAGCAGCCGCCCGGCTACCCGGCGGACGCGTACCACTACATCCTCATGCGGATCCTGATGGCCGCCCGGACCCACAACCTCCAGGCGATCGACGGCCCCTACCTGCAGATCAAGAACGTCGACGGCTACCGCGAGGTCGCCGGCCGTGCGGCGGCCCTCGGCTTCGACGGCAAGTGGGTGCTGCACCCGGGGCAGGTGGACGCCGCGAACGAGGTCTTCTCGCCCTCGCAGGAGGACTTCGACCACGCCGAGCTGATCCTCGACGCGTACGAGTACTTCACGTCAGAGGCGGGCGGCAAGAAGGGTTCGGCGATGCTCGGCGACGAGATGATCGACGAGGCCAGCCGCAAGATGGCGCTCGTCATCTCGGGCAAGGGGCGGGCCGCCGGCATGCAGCGCACGTCCAAGTTCGAAGCTCCGGAGGCGTAAGCATCATGCAGTTCGGCCGCACCTACGAAGAGTTCACCGTCGGGGACGTCTACAAGCACTGGCCCGGAAAGACGGTCACGGAGTACGACGACCACCTCTTCTGTCTGCTCACGATGAACCACCACCCCCTCCACATGGACACCAACTATGCGGAGAAGACGACGGACTTCGGCAAGAACGTCGTCGTGGGCAACTACATCTACTCGCTCCTCCTCGGCATGTCGGTCCCGGACGTCTCGGGCAAGGCCATCGCCAACCTGGAGGTCGAGTCGCTCAAGCACGTGGCGCCGACCTTCCACGGAGACACGATCTACGGCGAGACGACGGTCCTCGACAAGACGCCGTCCCGCTCGAAGAGCGACCGCGGAATCGTCTACGTCGAGACCAAGGGCTACAAGCAGGACGGCACCCTCGTCTGCGTCTTCCGGCGCAAGGTGATGGTCCCGACCGAGACGTACATCAAGGAGCGCGGCGGCGAGCAGCCCGGCCGCCCGGAGCTGCTGGACACTCCGAAGAAGACGCAGGAGAAGTAACCATGAGCCGACTCGCCCAGACTCACGGTCTGACCGACGTCCAGCAGGAAATCCTGGCCACCGTCCGGGACTTCGTCGACAAGGAGATCCTCCCCGTCGCGACCGAGCTGGAACACCGCGACGAGTACCCGACACAGATCGTCGAAGGCCTCAAGGAACTCGGCCTGTTCGGGCTGATGATTCCGGAGGAGTACGGCGGTCTGGGCGAGTCGCTCCTCACGTACGCGCTGTGCGTCGAGGAGATCGCCCGCGGCTGGATGTCCGTCTCGGGCATCATCAACACGCACTTCATCGTGGCGTACATGCTCAAGCAGCACGGCACACAGGAGCAGAAGGACACCTTCCTGCCGCGGATGGCGCTGGGCGAGGTGCGCGGCGCGTTCTCGATGTCCGAGCCGGCTCTGGGCTCCGACGTGTCGGCCATCACGTCCAAGGGCGTCAAGGACGGCGACGAGTATGTCCTGACCGGCCAGAAGATGTGGCTCACGAACGGCGGAACGTCCAATCTGGTCGCCGTTCTGTGCCGGAGTGACGAAGGACACCCGGAGGGCACCGCCCCCCACAAGTCGATGACGACCTTCCTCGTCGAGAAGGAGCCCGGCTTCGGAGAGGTCCGCCCCGGCCTCACCATCCCTGGGAAGATCGACAAGATGGGCTACAAGGGCGTCGACACGACCGAGCTCATCATGGACGGACTGCGCATTCCGGCCGATCGGGTACTCGGCGGCACCACCGGCCGAGGGTTTTACCAAATGATGGACGGCGTCGAAGTCGGCCGCGTCAATGTCGCGGCCCGTGGCTGTGGCGTCGCGCAGCGCGCCTTCGAGCTGGGCGTGTCATACGCCCAGCAGCGTCATACCTTCGGCAAGGCGATCGCTCAGCACCAGGCGATTCAGTTCAAGCTGGCCGAGATGGCTACCAAGGTCGAGGCCGCCCATGCGATGATGGTGAACGCGGCACGCAAAAAGGACTCCGGGGAGCGAAACGACCTGGAGGCAGGGATGGCGAAGTACCTCGCCTCCGAGTATTGCAAGGAAGTCGTCGAGGACGCCTTCCGCATCCATGGCGGCTACGGCTTCTCCAAGGAGTACGAGATCGAGCGCCTCTACCGCGAGGCGCCGATGCTGCTGATCGGTGAGGGTACCGCCGAGATCCAGAAAATGATCATTGGTCGTCGGCTGCTCGAGGAGTACCGATTCCAGGGTTGATTGTCGCGCTTGAGCCGGTACGGCCGCGAAGAGGATCACACCCTGTTATCGTCTTCCGGCCGCCGACTCGGCCGTCGGCTTTCCCAGTTGTGGCTCACAACCGATAGCATCGCCGGAAAGCCGCCGTCCCCCGTTGCCAGCGCGGCATCATCCGCTACGAAGGTCATCCATGCCCCACAGCCAAACCTCTGCACCACGCGACAGCCTCCGTGGCGTACGCCTTGCGCGCGGAGCATCGCCGTGGCTTCTGCCGACCGTCGCCACCGCTGCACTCAGCCTGGCCCGCTCGCGCCGTTCGAGGCGCGCCGCGGCCATCGCCGTGCCCGCCACCGCGCTTGCGGCGGGCATGCTGTGGTTCTTCCGCGACCCCGAGCGCGAGATCGCCCAGGGCCGGGTCATCTCCCCCGCCGACGGTGTGGTGCAGAGCATCATGCCGTGGAAGGACGGACGCACCCGCGTCGCGATCTTCATGAGCCCGCTGAACGTCCACGTCAACCGCGCTCCCCTCGCGGGCACGGTGACGTCCGTCGAGCACGTCCCCGGCGGTTTTGTGCCGGCGTTCAACAAGGAGAGCGAGAACAACGAGCGCGTTGTCTGGCACTTCGACACCGAGCTCGGCGACATCGAGATGGTGCAGATCGCGGGTGCCGTCGCCCGCCGTATCGTCCCGTACATCCCGCAGGGGACCAAGGTCGAGCAGGGCGAGCGCATTGGTCTGATCCGCTTCGGATCGCGCGTTGACATCTACCTTCCGGAAGGTGTCGACGTCGCTGTCGAGGTCGGTCAGACCACGACCGCGGGGGTGACTCGAATTGACCGTGATTGATCCTGACACACAGGCCGGCTGGGCCGCCGAGGCGGCGGACGAGGACGACGCGGAGGACATGCCGCTCTCGCTGCGGCTGTCAATAGCGGACACCCTCACGCTGGGTAACGCCACGTGTGGCTTCATGGCGGTGTACTTCACCACCACCGGGATCCTCATCCCGCACCTCACCGGCAGCAACGAGAGCGGCATGGCGCGCAACAGCGCCGCCACCGCCGTGATTCTGATGCTGCTGGCGGCGATCTTCGATCTCTGTGACGGGCTCGTGGCGCGCAAGCTGCGCAGTTCGCCGATGGGCGCGGAGCTGGACAACCTCTCCGACCTGATCAGCTTCGGGCTGGCCCCCGCGTACTTCGTACTCGTGTACGGAATGGTCGCGGACGACGCCCAGCAGAAGGTCTCGGCGGTGGCCGCGATCGTCGTGCTGCTGGCGGTGGTGCTGCGGCTTGCGAGATTCTCGTGCGTGACCATGAAGGACGGCATGTTCCAGGGCATGCCGAGCCCCTTCGGCGCGCTCACGGTCGTCTCGATCATCCTGCTCGAGCTGCCGTTCATCCCGACTCTGCTGGCGATCATCGGCACGGCATGGCTGATGGTGAGCCGGGTCGAGTACCCCAAGCCGCGGGGTGTCCTCGCGGTCGCGATGCTCGGCTGGATCGTCTCCGCGATGGGGATGCTGGCGGCGTGGGCGTTCGACGCCCCGGGCGGACAGGTGCTGCTCCAGACCGGCTGCGCACTGCAGATCGTGATGGCGGCGACGATCCCGCTCTTCGCGACGGCGCGCCGGGTGAACACCTTCCGCGACAACCGCCGCGAGAGCCGCGAGGCAAGGGCGGCTCAGCTCCCCTAGGGCAGTGCGCCAGAACAGTGCTTACGCCCCCTGTGCCCCAGCGGGCATGGTGGGACCCAAGGCGAGGGCCCGGGTGCGATCCGCACCCGGGCCCTCGTCATGCCCCGCGTCCTCTGGAATGATCGACCGTCATGTCAGGGGGAACGCTTCACCAACTGTTCGAGGACCGGGTACGGAGCGAGCCGGACCGTACCGCCGTGATCACCGACCGCGCCCGGCTGAGCTACCGGCAGCTGGACGCAAGAGCCAACCGGCTGGCCCGGCATCTCGTCGAGACCCTGCGGCTGCCGGCCGGTGGCCTCGTCGTCATACGCATGTTGCGGGCGCCCGATGTGCTGATCGCCGTCCTGGGCGTGCTCAAGGCGGGCGGTGCGTACGCCGTCATCGGGCCCGACCAGCCGGAGCCTCCGTTCCTGGCCAATGCCAGGGCCGTCATCACGCATCAGGCGCAGCTGGCCCGCATCGACGACAGGGGGCGGCGGGTCATCACTCTGGACGGCGACGCCGCGGCCATCGAGGCCCACTCGGGCGAACCGTTCGACGAACCCGCCGCCACCGGCTGGAGAGCCGTCGTGCTGTTCACCGCCGGGACCACGGGCAAGCGCCGCCCCGTCACCGCATCGCACAAGCAGCTGCGGGCAGCGTACGACGCCTGGGCCGAGGTCTACCGGCTCACGCAGGAGGACCAGGTGCTGGTGACGGCAGTGCCGGACACCACCGAGTTCACCGGCGGCTGGATACGGACCCTCGGCTCGGGCGCCACGCTGGTGCTCTCCCGGCGCAAGGCGATCACCGTCGCCGACACCGATCCCCTCACCTCGGCCTCGCTGCTCGACGGCCGCAAGGAGCTGCCGGAGCTGCGACTGGTCGCGGTGGGCGGGGAACGGCTGCGGCTCGACGAACAGGTGCGCCTCCAGCGGCGGCTCGTGCCCGGCGCGCGGCTGATCAGTGTGTACGGGCCGACCGAGGCCTTCGGATGCGGCACCTGGTTCGAGACCGGCCAGCTGCCGGGCCCGGTCGAGAATCCCGAGCGGCACGCGTATCTCGGGCAGCCGTTCCCCGGCTGCGAGGCGCGGATCCGCAAGGGGCAGGTCTGGCTGACGCCTCCCGGTGGCGGTGAAGCCGTGCCCACCGGGGATCTGGGGCGGCGGGACGGCGAGGGTCCCCTGGAGTTCCGGGGCCGGATGGCGCACCGGGTCAAGGTCGACGGACGGACCGTCGACACCTACCGCGTGGAGGCCGCGCTGGCCGGGCATCCCAAGATCCGCGAGTCCGTCGTGGACGCGGGCGGCGGGCAGCTGATCGCCTATGTACTGCCCGCCTCGGGGAGCGCGCCGGGTGCGGAGACCGTACGGAGCCATCTCACCGGCGCCGTACCTACGGCGGACATCCCGCGCACCGTGGTGCCGATCAAGTCCCTGCCGCGCAACAGCGCCGGAAAGGTCGACCGCAAGGCGCTGGTGAAGCCGCCCGTGCGGTCCGCGGCGGGCAACAAGAGCGGGAGCAAGGGCGGCGGCCCGCTCACATCCGAGGACCGGGCGGCCGTCGGGCTGGCCGTGGCGCTCCCGGTCGCGATCATGTCGTTCTTCTTCACCGACGTCATCTGGCCCGGCTCCACCGATCTCTCCCTGGTGCCCGACCCTTGGGCGTGGTTCTTCCGGGGTCTGTATCTCGCTGAGAGCCTGGCCCTCGCGGCCGGTGTGGGGTTCCTGATCGGCGGGCGGCCGCTGATGTCGAGCCGGGGCAGGCCGCGAGGGCTGACCACGGCGGCCCATCTGGCCATCGTCTGGCTGCTCGCATCCTGGTGGCCGCAGGACAATCTGTACCGGCTGGCGGCCAAACAGGACTGGCCGCGGCAGGCGGCGCTCGTCTACACCTTCAATGTCCCGCTGATGATCGCGGCGGGTGTGGTGGCGGCCTGGGCGGTGTGGGGCGGGCTGAGGTCCGACACCGAGAGTGAGGGCTGAGGAGTCAGGGCTGAGGAGTCAGGGCTGAGGCTGAGGAGTGAGCATTCAGCCGAACAGCCCGGCCAGATCCGTGCTCGCGGCGCGCACCAGCGCTTCGGCGGCGTCCAGCCGGCCGACCGTGCGGGCGGCGACGAGCACGCCCACGTACGGATCGGGCTCGTAGCCCGCCGTGGGGATCGACGGGATGAGAACCGCGTCGATCCCCGCGCAGCGCTCGGTCAACTCCCTTAAGAACGCGATCAGTTCGGTCTCGGGCAGTCGGGCGCCGAGCGGGACGCGGTCGAGGGAGCGTACGAGGTGGTCGCCGCCGCGGGTCTCGTCGAGGCGCAGCTTCGCCATGAAGGCCGCGGAAGGTCCGGTGAGACGGAGGTTGATCTCGGTCGGGGCGAGCCTGCCTCCGGGGCCGGTCACGAAGTCGACGTCGTACCAGCCGCGATAGCCGGTGGCGGCGAGCTCACGGCCGACCGCGCGCCCGAACCGCAGGGCGTGCGCGGCGAGTTCTTCCGGCACGGCGCCGGGGCCCACCGTGGCCCCCTGATAGGCCGTGTCCGCGACGTCCATGGCCGCGACGCCCACATCGTGCACCTGGCCATCGCCGTCCACCAGGCCGTCGTACGTCGGATCGCTCGGCGTTCCGTCGCCCGCCACGTACTCCTCGAGCAGCACCGGACCGCGCGGCAGCGAGCGCGCGCGGGCGCGGCGTTTCAGCACACGGGTGCCCGAACCGCCCGCGCCGTGCTCGGACTTGACGACGGTGGCCGTTCCGGAGCGGGCCCGTGCGGCGATCAGCCGGGCCGCCTCGCGGCGGGTGGCGGGCGTCCACTGCTCGGGCACGGCGATGCCCGGATGGTCAGGGGCCAGCCGGCGGAAGAGGGTGTGGGAGGCCCGTTTGGACTCGTACCGCAGCGCTCCTGGTGGGAGCCCGCGTCCGGACAGCTCGCCGGACGCGTCGGTGTGGCCCCAGGGCACGAAGGGCAGACCGAGCCCGCGCAGGTGCCGGACCAGGGCGGGTCGGGTCAGCACATCGGGTCCGGTGAGCTCCTCGTACACCTCGACCTGGCCCCAGCCGAGCTGCCGCGCCACCAGGGCGGTCCACTCGCCGGGGACGGGCCTGGGCAGGACGAGCGCCGCCGGGTGCGGGCTCGCGAACGCGGCCAGGCAGGCGTAGTGCCCGGCCGCCCGGCGCGCCTCCTGCGTCACCTCGCCGAACTGGCCCTGGAACTCTGCGACATTGCCCAGGTGCACCGCCCGTCGCCCGCCCGTCCAAGCCTGCGCCCAGTCGGCGCGCGGCGTCAGCGTCACCTCCAGGCGCGGCAGCGGCCCCTCTCCGGCCGGGACCGGTCGTGCGCCCAGCGCCCGGTAGAAAGGCTCGGCGTGCGGGTCTGAGTCGATGGTCAGCCGCTTGAAGCCCAGCTCCCGGGCGATGTCGAGGACATGCGCGTAGAGCGTTCTGCCGATGCCCCCGCCGATCGCCGACGGTTCGACGAAGAGCAGCCCGAGCACGCCGTCCGGCGGCCGACCCTCCAGTGACGTGACGCCGAGGACCGCGGTGTCGTCCTCGGCGACGACGATCCGGCGTGCCGTCAACTCCTCTGGTTCGATGGTGAGTTCGTCGCGGCACGTCGCCAGGAACGCCGCGTCGTAACCCCAGTGCGCCTTGGAGCGCAGCACCAGGGCGGTCAGGGCGTCGGCCTCATCGGGACGGGCGTCACGTATCCACACGCGGCGACCTTAGCCCCTGATCCACCGGTCGGCTTCTGAAGTGATCTTCTGAGGCACGGTCAGTTCCCGGAGGAACTTCCGATGCACCGCGTGCAGTTGCAGGTCAAGACCGTAGGTGAACGAGGCCGCGATGCATGGTCGGGGCGTTCCGCGAACAGCAGGAGACCAAAGCGTCAGCCGAGAGCGTCGAGCAACGCGCGCTCGCGCTTGACGCTGAGGCCGGCACGTCTTGCCCGGTCCAGACCCTGCTCGCGTTCCCAGAGCAGCGTGTCGGCCAGCAGCTCCGCCCGGGCCCGATGACGGAGCCCCGCGGCGCGCGCCGCAGACCCGTTCCGGGCCGACCACCCTGTCCAGCCCGGCTCGACCACCCACATCGGCAGCGACTCGGTCCCCATGAACTCGGCCACGCCGTTCTCGAGCAGCCATGCCGAGTCGGCGGTGACCACCGGACCAGTGTGCTCGCCAATGGCGCGGGACAGCTCAATCCACTCTCCGAACGGAACGACCGGACCGACAGCGTTGTATGTGCCGGTGCTCCCCGTCTCCGCGGCGTCGAGCAGCCATGCCGTGAGGTCCCGCACATCGACTGCCTGCGTCGGCGCGGCCGGTGCATCGGGAACCAGCATCGGCCCTTGCGGATCGCGTGCGGCACGGGCCACCCAGTAGCCGGAGCGTCCGCTGTGATCGCCGGGGCCGCCGATGAGACCGGCGCGTGCGATGAGGAGGCGGTCGCCCACGACAGCCGTCGACGCCTGCTCGCAGGCGACCTTCGCCTCGCCGTACAACGCGCGGTCGACCTCGCTTCTGTCGGTCGGAGCAAGGAGTGCCGCGGACTCGTCCGCGTCCGGCGTGGCATGGGAGGCGTAGGCGCTGACGGAGGAGACATAGACCCAGTGCCTGGCCCTGCCGCCCAGTGCGTCGAGTGCCTCACGAACGAAGCCGGGCTGCCAGGACACCTCGATGACCGCATCCCATTCGCGGTCGAGCAGTGGTTCGTACGCCGAAGGATCGCGCCGGTCGGCGGCCACCAGCGTCGCTCCGTCCGCGACTTCTCCGCTTTCGCCGCGAGCGAGGCACGTCACCCGATGGCCACGCTCCATCGCCTGCCGGGACAGCTCCCGGCCCACCCATGCTGTTCCGCCCAGAACCAGGATCTCCATCCCGACACCCAAGCACCGCGAACAGCCTGTACCCAGGCGGGTTCGCTGACAGCGGACCCGACGGGGGCTCCGCCCCGGCCCCCGCTCTCAATCTCCCCCAGACTCCGTCCGGGGGAGATTGAGGACAACGCCCGAAGGGCGGGCCCCCCGGTTCCGGAGGTCAGCCACCCGCCTTGTACGACTCCGCCGCCTTCGCCACCGTCGCGGGCTGCACCACCTTCAGACCGCCCGGGACCTTGCTGTCCGGCTTCATGATCAGGCTCTGCCGGGTGGAGGGGGCAGCGGGGTCGGAGAAGTCGTGCGTGATGCCGAAGCCGCTGTCGTACGAGGTCAGGGTCAGCAGCGCCTTGTCGATGCCCGCCCGGGTCAGGTCCTTGTCCGCGCAGGCCTTCTTGAGGACCTCGCCGTACACGCTCGCGGCGGTGTAGCCCGCGACCACGCCGTTGTCCAAACCGTCCTTGGGGTACGCGGCCTTGTACTCCCTCGCCAGCTTCGCCGGACCCGCGTCCGGCGCGCCGATGGGGAGGGTGGAGGCCGCGACGTAGTAGTCCTTCGTCAGCGCGGGCGCCGCCGGAGTGCCCAGCAGCTGGGGCGCGAAGGCCGAGTTGTTGCCGATCATGGGGACCTTGAAGCCGCCCGCCGCGGCGACGCCGACCAGGGATGCCGCCTGGCGCGGCCCCGCGCTGATCAGGACCGCCTTGACGCCTGCCTTCTTGAGCGCGGAGACCTGCGCCGACATGTCGTTGTCGGTCGGCTTGATCTTCTGCTCGACGATGGTCAGACCGGCCTGCTGCGCCGCGTACTTGGCGCCCTTCAGAGCGTTCTCGCCGTAGTCGCCCTCGAAGTAGACATGACCGATCTTGTCGCCCTTGGCGACGCGCTTCTGGCTGAGCAGATAGTCGACCGCGTTGATCGTCTCGATGTCGTACGTCGCGCCCACGACCCGGATGTACCCCACGGCGCTGGTGGTGAGCCAGCCGGAACTGGCGGCCCGCCTGATCGCGGACGTCTTCGGCCCGCTCCTGGACCTGGACCCGGCGGACCGCGCGGTGCTGCTGGAGACGCTGGACGCGTGGCTGGAGTGCGGGGGCTCGGCGGGGCGGGCGGCGACGCGGCTGTACTGCCACCGGAACACGGTGTTCAACCGCCTGCGCCGCCTGGAGCAGCTGACGTCGAGGTCGTTGTCGCGCCCGCGGGACCTGATCGAGATGACGCTGGCGCTGGACGCGTTCCGGCTGGGGTGAGGGTCCCTGGGGGGCGGGCTCTGGGGGGGCGGGCTCTGGCGTGCTGACCCGGGGGCCTGCGGGGTGCGGCTCGGCGGGAATGCGGGGTGCGGGCTCGGCGCCTGGGCCCGGTCCCGGGTGCCGGGGCCGTTGCCCGGGCCGGTGCCCGGGCCGGTGCCTGTGCCGGGAAAAGACCCGCCCGCACCCGGGCCCTCCTACGTCAGGAAATCCCTCGCGATGTTCTCCGCCACCCGCTCCAGCAGCGGTCCCGCCTCCGCCATGCTCCGCGCCGGGTCCGGCTCCAGTTCCGTCAAGGCGTACGCCCGCCGGATGCCCGCGCGGCCCAACGCCTCCGGCAGCAGCGCCAGACGGCCGCAGACCGCCACCACCTCGATGTTCTGCGCGCGGGCCGCCGCCGCCACACCCGCCGGGGCCTTGCCGTGAAGGGTCTGCTCGTCGAGGGAACCCTCGCCCGTGATCACCAGCGTCGCCCGCGACAGCGCCCGGGCGAAGCCGAGCACGTCGAGCATGACCTCGATACCCGCCCGGAAGCTCGCGCCGAGGCCGACCAGCGCGCCGTAGCCGATCCCGCCCGCCGCGCCCGCGCCGGGCAAGAGCGCGTACTCGGCGGCCTTGGAGCCGACGGACGCCTGAAGGACGGACGCGTAATGGGCGAGCGCCGCGTCAAGCGTGGCGACGTCCTCGGGGCTCGCGCCCTTCTGCGGTCCGTACACCGCCGACGCCCCCTTCGGCCCCGTCAGCGGGTTGTCCACGTCGCTCGCGAGGACCAGCTCCACGTCCTTGAAGCGCGGGTCGAGGCCGGACAGGTCCGCCGACGCCAGGTCGCGCAGACCGCCGCCGCCCGGGGAGACCGGCTCGCCGGCCGCGTCCAGGAAGCGCGCGCCGAGCGCCGCCAGCATGCCCGCGCCGCCGTCCGTCGTCGCGCTGCCGCCGACGCCGAAGACGATCGTCCGCGCCCCCGCGTCGAGCGCGGCGCTGAGCAGCTCGCCCGAGCCGTACGTCGTCGAGGTGAGCGGCGCGAACACACCCGCCGGCAGGTGCTGGAGGCCCGACGCCTCCGCCATCTCCACCACCGCGGTGCCGTCCCGCAGGGCGTACGCCGCCGTCAGGGGCTCCCCGAGCGGCCCGGTCACCCGGACCTCGCGGCGTTCGAATCCCGCCGCCACCGCCGCCGCGACGGTGCCGTCGCCGCCGTCCGCGACGGGCAGCGTCTCGACCGCCAGACCGGGCACCACCCGCTGGAGGCCCGCCCTCACCCGCTCCGCGACCTGTACGGCCGTGAGCGAGCCCTTGAACTTGTCAGCCGCGACGAGGACGTGCGCGGGCTGAATAACTGCTCCGTTCGTCACCTTGCTATCCCTTGCTTTCGAACAGGCAGTCGCGCCGCTCCGACCCTATCCGCCCGGTCTGCGGGCGTGCCACCCCACGGCCCGGTCGCCCACCACCGCGCAGATCCGGCGGCATTTCGGTAAACCGGACCTATGGGCCTACCTCACTCGGAGCTCGCCGACCGGATCCACGGCGGCTGGCTGGGCAGAGTCGCCGGCAACATGCTCGGCAAGCCCGTCGAGCTCGGCGACTACTGGACACGCGATCGCATCGACCGCTATCTGCGCCGCACCGACGCCCTCCCCCTCACCGACTACATCCCCGAGCCCCCGCCGGACGCGGACGCCGGCGACTTCGAGCTGCGGCCCGAATGGCGCGAGTGCGTGAGGGGCCGGATCCACGGCAGTTGCCGCGACGACGACGTGGACTACACGATCCTCGGCCTGCACCTTCTCGAGACCCACGGCTTCGGCTTCACCACCGAGCAGGTGGGCGACGCCTGGCTGCTGCACCTCCCGCTCCTGCAGACGTTCACCGCAGAGCGGGCCGCCTACCGCAACCTCGCGAACGGACTCGGCCCCCCGCTCACCGCCACCCACGACAATCCCTACCAGGAGTGGATCGGGGCCCTCATCCGCGCCGACATCTTCGGCTGGACCTGCCCCGGCTCCCCGCACCGCGCCGCCGCGCTCGCCCGCCGCGACGCGGTCCTCTCGCACAGCGGCAACGGCGTGTACGGCGCGATGTGGGCAGCCGCCCTGATCGCCGCCGCCTTCACCGCGAACAGCCCGCGCGAGGCGATCGAGACGGCGCTGGAACGCGTCCCAGCGAGCTGCCGCCTCGCCCGCGCGGTACGCCACACCACCGCTCTGTACGCCTCCGGATCACCCTGGTCCGACACGCTCACCGAGATGGCCGAGCAGACGAGCCACCTGGGCTGGATCCACACCGTTCCGAACGCCGCCGTCATCACGGCCGGACTGCTGTACGGCGCCGGTGACTTCACCTCCACCATCAGCCTCACGGTCCGCGGCGGACTGGACACCGACTCCAACGGAGCGACGGCGGGCTCGGTGGCAGGTGTGCTGCGCGGCGCCGCCGCCATCCCCGCACACTGGACGGACCCCCTGGAGGACCGCGTACGCAGCGCGGTGTTCGGTTTCGACGGCGCGAGGATCAGCGAACTCGCCGAGCGTACGGTGCGGTTGGCGGCGCTCTCCGCGAGTTGACGCGAGACCGCTGCGGTGGCTCGGCCCCCACTACGCTTCCCCGAGTGACTTCCTCTGACTACGCCACGTACATCGCATCCCTCCCCCGCATCCTCGCCGGCGCCGCCGTGCTCTTCCGTGACGGCCAGGGGCGCGTGCTGCTCGTCGAGCCCAACTACCGCGAGGGGTGGGCGCTGCCCGGCGGGACCGTCGAGTCGGACCTGGGCGAGACCCCGCGGCGGGCGGCGCGGCGGGAGACGCTCGAAGAGATCGGGCTCGATGTGGAGCTGGGCACGCTGCTGGCGGTCGACTGGGTGCCAGGCGTGGCGCGGCCGCCGATCGCCGCGTATGTGTACGACGGCGGGGTGCTGACCGAGTCGCGGATCGAGGCAATCCGGCTGCAGGAGGAGGAGCTGCTCTCCTGGCGGCTGGTGCCCCGTGACGAAATCCGCGAGTATCTGCTGGGCTCGCTCGGCCACCGGGTGCTGGCCGCTCTCGACGCGCTGGAGGCGGGCACCGGGCCAGTGGAGCTGGAGAACGGCCTGCCGCCCGCCTGACCGGCCAAATCGACTCGCCTCCGTGGGGGCCCGCTGCGTACGCTCGCGGCATGACTCTCGTCGCGATCCTCAGCGGCGCCGGCATCTCCACGGACTCCGGCATCCCCGACTACCGCGGGCCGAAGGGCCTGTGGCGGCGCGATCCGGAGGCCGAGAAGCTCGTCACGTACGACTACTACATGGCCGATCCGGACATCCGCCGCCGCTCCTGGCAGATGCGGCGCGACAGCACCGCCTGGCGCGCCCGGCCGAACGCCGCGCATCTGGCCGTCGCCGAGCTGGACCGGCAGTCCGGGGTCGCGGTCCGGGTGATCACCCAGAACGTCGACGGGCTGCACCAGCTGGCGGGCATGCCAGAGCGCAAGGTGCTCGAACTGCACGGCACGGCGCGCACGGTGACCTGCACCCGTTGCCACGCCCGCTCACCGATGGCCCAGGCGCTGGAGCGGGTCGAGGCCGGTGAGGAGGACCCGCCGTGCCGTGCGTGCGGCGGGATCCTGAAGTCGGCGACGGTGATGTTCGGGGAGCGGCTCGATCCGGTGGTGCTGGCAGAGGCGATGGCGATCGCCAAGGCGAGCGAGGTCTTCATCGCGGTCGGCACGAGCCTGCAGGTGCAGCCCGCGGCCTCGCTCGCGGGGATCGCGGCGGAGCACGGGGCGCGGCTCGCGATCGTCAATGGCGAGCCGACTCCCTACGACGAACTGGCGGACGAGGTCGTCCGCGAGCCGATCGGCACGGGGCTGCCCGCGCTGCTGAAGCGGCTGAATTCCAGCCCCTCCGGCGATTGAGGAGTGGGGGTCCCCCACGCCCGCAGGGCGTAGGGGGTGGGGGCACCTCCCATGCCCGAAGGGCTATGGGGGAGGTCCGGGGCTGAGCCCCGGCTCCCCGGCCGGAACGGCGCGTCGTTCTCAGAACAGCGCATCGTCCGGCATGCCGCACTCGAACGCCAACAGCCGCTGTTTGCGGTCGAGTCCGCCGCCGTAGCCGATGAGGCTTCCGGTCGAGCCGATGACCCGGTGGCACGGGACGATGATCCCGATCGGGTTCTTGCCGTTGGCCAGGCCCACCGCGCGGGAGGCCCCGACATTGCCCAGCGCCTCGGCCAGTTGCCCGTACGTACGCGTCTCGCCGTACGGGATCTTCCGCAGCTGGTCCCAGACACCCTGCTGGAAGGGCGTTCCTTCGAGCCGCATCGGCAGGTCGAACTCCTTGAGCTCCTGGGCGAAGTACGCGTCGAGCTGGCGGATCGTCTCGCCGAACGGAGCGGGGTCCGGCTCGCCGAAGGTCTCCTCGTCGGGGCGGTGGCGCTGCGCGGTCATGTAGAGCCCGCTCAGCACGCCGTCGGTGGCGACGAGGGTGAGCGGACCGTACGGGCTGTCCGTGACGGTGTGTTGTTTCACCGGACTTCCTTACACGGGGAGGTGGTTGATGGGATGGCCGTCGGTGGCCCACAGGTACTGCACGGCGTATGCGCGCCAGGGCCGCCAGGCGGCGGCGCGCTCGGTGAGAGCGGCGGGCGTGGAGGGCAGACCGAGCTCGGCCGCCGCGCGCCGCATCCCGAGGTCGCCCGGCAGGAACGCGTCGGGGTCGCCCAGTGCCCGCATCGCGATCACCTCGACCGTCCAGGGGCCGAAACCGGGCAGCGCGATCAGCTGGGCGCGGGCCCGTTCCCAGTCGCTGTCGAGGCCGAGCTGCAGCGAGCCGTCGGCCAGGGCGTCGACGAGGGTCGTCAGAGTGGCGCGGCGGCTGCGGGGCAGCGCCAGCGTCTGCGGGTCCAGCGCCGCCAGCGCCGCGGAGGACGGGAAGAGGTGGGTGAGGCCGCCCTCGGGGTCGTCGATCACCTGGCCGTGCGCGGTGACCAGCCGGGCGGCGTGGGTGCGGGCCGCGGCGGTCGAGACCTGCTGGCCGAGCACCGCCCGTACCGCGAACTCCGCCGCGTCGACGGTGCGCGGCACCCGTCGGCCGGGTGCCTTGTCCACCAGCGGGGCGAGCAGCGGGTCCGTACGCAGCTGGTCGTCGACGGCGACCGGATCGGCGTCCAGGTCGAGCATCCAGCGGCTGCGGCTGATCGCGATGGTGAGGTCGCGCGGGTCGGTGAGGGAGAGCCGGCAGGCGATGTGGTCGGGGTGCGGGGTGAGGGCGACGATGCCGTGTCCGTACGGGAGGCTCAGGGTGCGGCGATATGCGCCGTCCCGCCACTCCTCGACGCCGGGGACGCCCGTCGCGGCGAGGTGTCCGAAGAGGTTGCTCGGGTTGAGCGGTGCGCGGTACGGCAGCCGCAGTGCGATGACGCCGGGGGTCTGCGGGGGTGTGGACCTGCTGCGGGCGGCGCGGGTGCGCAGTTCGCCCGGGGCGAGCGCGAAGACTTCGCGGACGGTGTCGTTGAAGGTACGGATGGAGGAGAAACCGGCGGCGAAGGCGACCTCGGCCATGGGGATGCCGGTGGTTTCGATGAGCAGGCGCGCGGTCTGGGCGCGCTGTGCGCGGGCCAGGGCGAGCGGTCCCGCACCCAGCTCGGCGAGGAGCTGGCGCTCGATCTGGCGGGTGGAATAGCCGAGGCGCGCGGCGAGTCCGGGCACGCCCTCGCGGTCGACGACGCCGTCCCGGATGAGGCGCATGGCGCGGGCGACGGCGTCGGCGCGGGCGTTCCACTCCGGGGAGCCGGGGCTGGTGTCGGGGCGGCAGCGCTTGCAGGCCCGGAATCCGGCCTGCTGGCAGGCGGCGGCGCTCGGGTAGAAGGTCATGTTCTCGACCTTCGGCGGCACGACGGGGCAGCTCGGGCGGCAGTAGATCCGCGTGGTCAGCACGGCCGTGAAGAACCAGCCGTCGAAGCGGGCGTCCTTCGACTGGACGGCGCGTACGCAGCGCTCGGTGTCGGTGTGCATGGCTCAAGCATCAGGCACGAGGGAGGTCAGGGCTGGCGAGAAAACGACATCAACCTTGCTCTGCCAGGGCCGCCTCGAAGACCTTGTACGCCTGCTCGTCGAAGAGCACGAACCGTACCTCGGCGACGGGCGCCGCTGCCGCCTCGCGCACCGTACGGATCGCGATGCGCGCGCCGTCGTCCATCGGCCAGCCGTAAATGCCGGTCGAGATGGCGGGGAAGGCGACGGTCTCGGCTCCCAGCTCCTGTGCCACGCGCAGCGATTCGCGGTAGCAGGAGGCGAGGAGGGCGGACCGGTCCTCCTGCCGGGACCAGACGGGGCCGACGGTGTGGATCACATGCCGCGCGTCGAGGCGACCCGCGGTGGTGGCGACGGCCTGGCCCGTGGGCAGGCCCTTGCCGTAGTGCGAGGCGCGCAGGGCACGGCACTCGGCCAGGATCTCGGGCCCGCCGCGGCGGTGGATGGCGCCGTCGACTCCGCCGCCGCCGAGGAGTGATGAGTTGGCGGCGTTGACGATGGCGTCGACATGCTGCTGGGTGATGTCTCCCCGTACGAGGACGATGGCGGGCGACTGGTCTGTCATACCGCCATCATCTCTCCGACGGGGGTCACCCGGCCGCCCTCAGACGCCGCCACACCGCCTTCGCCGCGTGGTGGCCCGACATGCCGTGCACGCCGGGGCCCGGCGGGGTCGCGGACGAGCAGATGAAGACCGAGGGGTGCGCGGTGGCGTACGGGACGCGGGCGAGCTTGGGACGGATCAGCGTCTGCAGCCCGGCGAACGCCCCGCAGGCGATGTCACCGCCGATGTAATTCGCGTTGCGCTGGGCGAGTTGGGGCGGTCCCGCCACGGCTCGGGCCAGCACGAGGTCGCGGAAACCGGGCGCGAAGCGTTCCAGCTGCCGCTCGATGGCCTCGGTGGCATCGCCCTCCCAGCCGGCCGGCACATGCCCGTACGCCCACAGGACGTGCTTGCCCGCCGGGGCCCTGGACGGGTCGATCACGCTCGGCTGGGAGGTGATCAGGAAGGGCACCCGGGGGGCGGCGCCCGCGACCGCGGCGCTGAGGGCCGTATCGATCTCGCCGGCGGTGGGGCCGATGTGCACGGTCCCGGCCACGCGGGCCTCCTGCGCGGTCCACGGCATCGGACCCGACAGGGCGTAGTCGATCTTGAACGCGGAGGCGCCGTACCGATAGTGCTGATACGCCTGGCCGAGATCGGCGATCCTGGCGAGCGCGGTCGGCGAGGTGTCGAAGATGTACGCCCGGGCCGGCGGCAGCTCGTCCAGCCGCTTGACCTCCGTGCCCGTATGGATTTCACCGCCCTGTTCGCGCAGATACGAGGCCAGGGCGTCGGAGATCGCCTGCGAACCGCCGCGCGGCACCGGCCAGCCCTTCTCGTGCGCGGCCAGCGCGAAGCACAGGGCGATGCCGGCGGTGGCGAAACCGCTGGTGGGGGCGATGGCGTGGGCGGCGAGACCGGCGAACAGCCCGCGGGCCCGCTCGCCCCCGAAACGGCGGGCGATCCAGCTCGCGGGCTGGAGCGCGGTCAGCCCGAAGCGCGCCAGGCGGAACGGGTCACGGGGGAGCCCGTCCCACGGGGTGCGCAGGAAGTCGGCGGCGAGGGTGTCCCAGTGGCCGGTGTAGGGGGCGACGAGCCGGCGGTACGCCCCGGCGTCGGCGGCTCCCAGCGACATCGCGCTCTCGCCGACCGAGCGGCTGAGCACGGCGGCGGTGCCGTCGGGGAAGGGGTGGGCGAGCGGCAGCTCGGGGTGCAGCCACTCCAGGCCGTGCCGATCGAGCGGCATGGCGGCGAAGGCCGGCGAGCCGATGCCGAGGGGGTGGACGGCGGAGCACGGGTCGTGGCGGAAGCCGGGGAGGGTGAGCTCCTCGGTCCTCGCTCCGCCGCCGATCGTGTCCATGGCTTCGTAGACCGCTACGGAGAACCCGCGGCGGGCCAGTTCGACAGCGGCGGTCAGCCCGTTGGGTCCCGCCCCCACGACGACGGCATCGAGCATCGACGGCACCTTCGGACTCCTTTGTCAGCCGATGGCCAAGGTCCCCAGGATATTCCGGGGCGCCGACAGCGGGAGCCGGGGTAGTGTCCGGCGCGATGAATTCCAAGATCGAAGCGATGGCGCGGCAGCTCACGGGGGTGGGCGGGGTGCGTGCGGTGGCGCTGGGCGGCAGCCGCGCCCGCGGATCGCACCGCCCGGACTCCGACTGGGACCTCGGCGTCTACTACCGGGGTTCGGTGGATGCCGGTGCCCTGGCGTCCCTCGCCGCGGAGGTGACCGGCGGGCCGGTGGAGGTCGCCGGGCCCGGGGGCTGGGGTCCGTGGGTCAACGGCGGCGCGTGGCTGTCCGTCGACGGCACGCGAGTGGACTGGATCCTGCGCGACCTGGACCGGGTGGAGCGGGTCTGGGCGGACTGCCGGGCCGGCCGCTACGAGACGGGCGTACAGCCGGGGCATCCGCTGGGCTTCTGGTCGCCGGCGTACGCGGGCGAGGTGGCGCTGGGCGTGGTACTGGCGGACACGGAGGGCGAGTTGACGGAGCTGCGGGCACAGGCGCAGCAGTACCCGGAGGCCTTGCGCCGGGCGCTGATCGACGCCGCGTGGGAGGCGGAGTTCTCCGTGGAGGCCGCCGCCAAGTCGGTGGGCACGGGAGATGCGCTGCATGTGTCGCTCTGCCTGTCCCGCGCGTTCGGCGTCCTGGTGCAGTCCCTGCACGCGGACGCGAGGGTGTGGTGCCTGAACGAGAAGGGCGCGCTGACGACGGCGACGGCGCTGGAATCCGCGCCCGGGGCGACTCACACCGGGCGGTCACCCAGCCAGCAGGCTCCGTATCCGCAGCGCAGTCGCCGTGTCACGCGCCGCCGTGAACGGGAGTGCGTTGCCGCCCGCGATGGAGAAAGGCTTGCCCGCCACCGTGGTGTGCGCCCCGCCCGCCTCCGTCACCAGGAGCAGGCCCGCCGCGTGGTCCCACGCGTTCTCCCAGGAGAATGCGACCGCGTCGAGCCGGCCCCGCGCCACGCCCAGATACTCCAGGCCCGCCGAGCCGCAGGGCCGTGCGTGCACCCCGTCCACGTTCAGGCCGAGCAGTGCATGCTTCTGGTCCGGGGTCGTGTAGTCCGGGTGGGACATGGCCACCTCCAGCGCCGCCCCCGGCGCCGGTGAACCCGCCAGAAGCGGCATGCCGTTGAGGTGGGCGCCGCCGCCCCGTAGCGCTGTCGCCATCTCCTCGAGCACCGGTGCGTACGTCCAGGAGGCCAGCACCTCGCCGCGCAGGGCGAGGGCGACCAGTGTGCAGAAGCCCGGCTCGCCGCGGACGAACTGCCGTGTGCCGTCGACCGGGTCGACGATCCAGACGGGCGCGTCGCCCTGCAGCGCCTCGTACACGGACGGGTCCGCGTGCACCGCCTCCTCGCCGACCACGACGGAGCCGGGGAGCAGGGCCGTCAGGGAGGCGGTGAGGTGCTCCTCGGCATTGCGGTCGGCGATGGTCACCAGGTCGTGCGGCCCGGTCTTCTCGACGATCTCGTGGGCGGCGAGCTGGCGGTAACGCGGCGTGATCTCGGTGGCGGCCGCCTTGCGGACCGCCTCCTCTACGTCGGACAGATCACCGTTCAGGAAGTCATCGATCATGCCTCCAGCTAAGCACGGCCCGCTGACATCCCACTGTCGGCTCAGCGCCCCACCGCGTAACCCTGCATTCCCCTGGGGTTCGCCGCGGCGGACAGCACACCCGTGCGCGGGTCCCTGGCGACCGCGCACAGCCTGCCCTCCGACCAGGCGTCGCCGACGGTGACGTCATGGCCACGCAGCCGCAGCCCGGCGATGACGCCCGGGTCCGTACGGGACTCGACGGTGACGCTGCCCGGCCGCATGCCGCGCGGGTAGAAGGAGCTGGGGAAGCTGTCGCTGTGTCGCCGGTACTCAACAGAATTCGCCGGTACTCGTCGAACGGGCCCGCGCGGCACCGCGAATTCATCGGGCACAGAGAAAATGTTCGGCGTCCGTGCAGGCTAGCCGCCTACGCTCCCCGGCCATGAGCCAGTCCCCCGCCCCATCCTCTTCCGTGCTCGCCGCGTTCGGGGCCGCCGGAACACCGGTCCCCCTCCCCGGCGGCCAGGGCTCGGCCTGGCGCTCCGGCGCGCTGGTGCTCAAGCCCGCCGCGATGGAGCCGGAGACCGCGTGGCGCGCGGGCGTCCTGCACCATCTGCCCGAGGCACCCGGCTTCCGGGTCGCCCGCCCGGTGCCGGCGACGGACGGATCCTGGGCGGTGCACGGCTGGGAGGCGTGGCGGCAGGTCGGCGGATCCACCGATCCGCACCGCGCCGACGAGGTCATCCGGGCGGGCGAAGCCTTCCACGCGGCACTGGCGCACCTGCCCAGGCCGCGCTTCCTCCACGTACGCGACACCCCTTGGTCCCGCGCGGACCGGCTGGCCTGGCAGGAGACCGAGGAGGCCCCGGACTTCCCCCTGCTGGCGCCCCTCCTCGCCGAGCGCGGCACCGTCGACGCCCCCGCCCAGGCTGTCCACGGGGATCTGCTGGGCAATGTCCTCTTCGAGCCGGGCCGGCCTCCCGCGATCATCGACTGGCCGCCCTACTGGCGTCCCGCGGCTTACGCCTCCGCGGTCGTCGCCGTCGACGCGCTGTGCTGGTACGAGGCCGATGCCGCGCTGCTCGAGCGGTGGTCGCATCTGCCCGACTGGCGTCAACTGCTCGTCCGCGCGCTGATCTTCCGTATCGCGACGCACGAGTCGCTGGACGGCAGGACCGAGAGCACCTACCGCAAGGCGACGGACCTGATTCTCGCCACTGCCTGACCCCGCACCACTCCGAAGTACACCATCGCCGTCGGCGCGTACGAGAAAACCATGCTGGACCACGCGGCGTTCACCACGGTCGCGGCAGCCAACCGCAACCTGGAACAGGGCGTGGCGGACAACAGGTTCGCGCTGGCCGGCTTCCGCACGTTGCTGCGGCTGGCGAGCACGATCGGCCCCATCCGCCGGAAGATGACCACCGCCATCGCCACCTAGCCCGGCTCTCTAGGAGTCTTCTACGTCAGGGCTCCAGGGGATGTGGGTGGAGTACTCGGTGGTGCCGTACTCGGCCATCGGGCCGCGGAACCTGGGCCGTTCGCTCCGGTCCCCGCCGAGCGGCGGGGTAGCCGGGTAGACCTCGGCGTGCCGCAGATACTCCTGGGCGACCGACTCCACCACCTGCGGCAGGATCTGCCCGAAGGCCTCCATGCTGAGCACTCCTCTGGCGGCCGCGCGGCAGATGGCGCGGCCCTGCCGCATCTGATGGGGCATGGTCCGCTCCAGTTTCTGGACCAACTCTGCCTCGGACACCCGGCTCTGCGGGTCGTCGCGGTTCCATGCGACGACGACGCTCACCCAGGGCCGCGGCTCAGCGTCGAAGGCGGCGAGCCGTGCGCGCAGCTGTTCGTCCTCCAAGGCCCAGCGGTCGACCAGCAGTAACTCCGGCCGGGTGGGCGGCTGGCTGAGATCCGACGGCGTCTCCTGGTCGAACGAGGAGACCGTGGCCTGGTAGTTGAGTGAGCGCATGAGATCCTGCGCGACATACGCCAACGGCCGTGCGGAGTCCGGATGGTACGGATTCCAGTCCTGCGGGTGCGTACCGTAGTAGTCGGAGGCGCGCCCGTCGGACAGATCGTGCCTGGTGGGCGCGACAACGGTCACATGCATCGGCCGGGGTCCGCCGCCGGGTTTGCCGAAGGCGCTGGGCGCGTGCCGGTAGTCGACGGGGTGACCAGGGGCGAAGTGGGTGGTGTCCGCCATGCTGACGATCCGTTTGGCGAGTTCATAGACCGCCGTCTCGTATTCCTCGCGGAAAATTCGGAGCTTGATCAGGCCGTAGAGGCCGTCGGTGACATAGCGGTCGCCGAAGGCCCGGTGGTTGAACTGCAACCGCTCGGCGGGACCCGGCAGTTGCTCCGGCAACATCGGCACCCACTGCACGGGCACGATCGCCTCCGCCGGCCGGTTGCTCTTCGCCTGGTGGTAGATCGCCCGCTGCGCGAACGCGTACCACTCCTTGCCGCACATCTCGCTGGCGAAGTACCGCGGCGAGAACAGCGGGACGAACACCCGGCAGGTGGCAAGGACTTCACCGAGCCGCTCGGACCAGCCCTCCCCCGATCGGATCTCGCGGTCCATGAAGCCGGCGGGCGCGCCGGCCGGAAGATCCGTCATCGCCATGACATGACCGCAGAGATCGCGGAAGAGCCGCTTCACCCACATGTCCGGGTCCGGGCCGCCTGCCCCGTACCGCGGGGTGTGCGCGTAACTCAGGAAGAAGTACGGCCGATGCTCCAGCTCCCCGGGTCCACGACGGACATTGAGCACAGGTTCACCTCGGTCACCGCTTCCAGCGCAATGGTCTGCCCCGGCGACGGTGCCGGTGCTGGTGCTGGTGCTGGTGCTGGTGCTGGTGCTGGTGCCTCCACGGCAGTCGGCTCCGGTGCCGTCGTGGCCACCTCCTCGACGGCCAAGCCAAGGGCACGGAGAGTCCGCGTGGATGCGGCAGCGAACGGCACGAGACTGGATGCGATGTCCGCGCCTCCTCCGGCGTCGGGCACAAGCGCCGGGAAACGCGACGGGGCGGAGGCGTGCTCGGCGATGAAGCGGCTTACGGCGTCGTGGGTGCGCAGAGCGTCTCGCGCGCCCAGCCTGGAGGCCAGGCCGAGGCACAAGTGCAGTGGCCAGCAGGTTAGCAATGAGCGGAAAGGCACGGGCCTTGATTGCTCACGGCGGGCGCGCCCCGGCGACTACCGCCCTGCCTCGTGGCCGACCGCTCCCCGCGCGAGCAGCAGCAGCGCGTCGACCAGGTCGTCGGCCGGGTCGCCCGTCGCCAGTCTGCGCAGTTGAAGGCCCATCACCAGCGCGACCGTGGTCGCGGCGAGGCGTTCGGCGTCCGGGACGCCGAGGCCGGTGAGGATCTGCGCCGCGAGCCGGTCGTACGCGGCGAAGGCCTCGGCTGCCGCTTCCCGCAGCCGCTCGTCGCGCCCGGCCTGGACGTACAGCTCGAAGGGCGCGATGTGCTCGCTGTCGAAGGCGGTGCCGCCCGCCACCTGGCCCGCCAGGGCGGCGGCGCCGTCGATGTCGACGCCGTCGCTCTGGCACTGGTCCGCCAGTTCGGTGAAGCGGCGGGTCTCCTCGCGAACGAAGTGCAGCAGGCTCTCGCGCAGCAGCTCGTGCTGGGTCTCGAAGTGGTACGTGACCGAGCCGAGCGAGACCCCGGCCTCCTTGGCGATCCGCCGGTTGGTGACCGCCGCGACCCCGTCCTTGCCGATGATGTGCAGGACGGCGGTGATGATGCGCTGCCGGGTCGGGGCGGAGCGGGCCGGATTGGACATGCCGGTCATTGTTCCACCGGCACGCTCCCGGGGATCACCGGGGCGGGCGGCCGCTTCTCGTACCACCGCTGGTCGGCTTCCAGTTGGGCTGCGAGCGAGATCAGCCGTTCCTCGCTGCCCGCAGGGCCGAGCAGCTGCGCGCCGACGGGCAGTCCGTCGGCCGTGAGTCCGGCGGGGACGTTGACGCCGGGCCAGCCGAGGACGTTCCAGGGCCAGGCGTACGGGCACGCGGCCGCCATCGTCGCGTCGGTGCGCCAGGCGCTGAGTCCGTCGAAGGCGCCGATGCGCGGGGGCGGGGCCGCGGTGGTCGGGGTGAGGACGATGTCGTACGAGTCGAAGATCGCGCCGATCCTGGCGTGCTGGCGGGCCTCGCGGGCGCGGGCGGCGCGCACGACGCGGCCGCCGAGCCGGCGGCCGTTGCGCATGGCATGGCGGGTGCGCGGGTCGAGCAGGGCGGGGTCGGGGTGCAGGGCGGCGACCTCCGCGATGCCCGCGGTGGCGCGCGGCACGAAGGCGAGGCCGATCAGGCCGTAGCGCGGCCGGGCCTCCTCCACATGGTGGCCGAGGCGGGCGAGCGCTTCGGCGAGCGCGGTGACCGCGCGGCGCACCTCAGGGTGGGGCGCGGTGCGGGTGAGGGTGAGCGGGGGCCGCCAGGCCAGAGCGATGCGCAGCCGGCCCGGGTCGCGGCGGGCGGCGGCGGAGGCGCTGACGGCGTCCGGGCGGTGCAGGTCCTCGGGGTGCGGGCCCTGCACCACGTCGAGCAGCAGCGCGGCGTCGGCGACGGTGCGGGCGAGCGGGCCGTTGACGGCGAGCCCCTGGAAGGCGTCGGCGTAGGGGTGCAGGGAGACGCGGCCGCGCTGCGGTTTGATGCCCACGAGGTGGCACCAGGCAGACGGGATGCGGACCGATCCCGCCCCGTCGGAGCCGAGCGCGGCGGGAACGAGGCCGGCGGCGACGGCGGCCGCCGAGCCGCCGGACGAACCGCCCGGGGTGTGGTCGGTGGACCAGGGGTTACGGGTGGCGCCGAAGGCGGGTCCCTCGGTGAACGGCCACTGGCCGAGCTCGCAGGAGTTGGTCTTGCCGACGATCACGGCCCCGGCCGCGCGGAGGCGGCGTACCGCTTCGCCGTCCGTGGCGGCCGGGGCGAGCTCGCCGCAGCAGCCGAAGAGGGTGGGCAGCCCTGCCACATCGGTGTCGTCCTTGACGGCGAGGGGCACGCCGAGGAGCGGCAGCCGCTCTCCCGCCGCCAGGCGCCGGTCCGCGTCCCTGGCCTCCGCGAGCGCCGCATCGCCGCGCACCCAGCGAAAGGCGTTGATGGTGGACTGGCTGGCCTCGATGCGCTCGATCGCGCTCTTCACCAGCGCTTCGGACGTCGTCCGACCGTCCGTCAACTCGCGTGTGTGCTCTGCCAGTCCGCCGGAATCTCCTGTGGACACGACCGCCCCACCTCCCTATTGTTCGTTCGAACGAACAGAACTGGAGGGTAACCAGATGCGCATCACCGGAGCAACCGTTCTGCTCACCGGGGTCACCGGCGGCATCGGCGGCGCGCTCGCCGCCGAACTGGCAGCCATGGGCACGAAGTTGATACTGACCGGCCGTCGCCCCGAGGCGCTGAAACCACTCGCCGACCGCTATGGCGCGCGCACGGTCGTCGCCGATCTCGCCGACCCGGACGACGTGGAACGGCTCGCCCGCGAGGCCGCCGGCACGGACATCCTGATCGCCAATGCCGCCCTGCCCTCCAGTGGTGAGCTGCTGGACTACAGCCCGGAGCAGATCGACCGCGCCCTCGCGGTCAACCTTCGCGCCCCGGCCATGCTCGCCCGGCTGCTCGCCCCGGCGATGGTCGAGGCACGTCGGGGCCACCTGGCGTTCGTCGGCTCGATGTCGGGCAAGACGGCGACGAAGTACTCCGCGCTGTACGACGCCACCAAGTTCGGCCTGCGCGGCTTCGCCCTCGCGCTGCGCCAGGATCTGCACGAGCACGGGGTCGGCGTGTCGATCGTCCAGCCCGGGTTCGTACGGGACGCGGGCATGTTCGCTGCGACCGGAGCGGATGCCCCGGCGGGACTGCGCACGGTTTCACCCCGGCAGGTCGTCGCGGGCGTCGTCCGCGCCATCGAGCAGGACCGGGCCGAACTGAACGTCGCCCCCGTCGAGATGAAGGTGCTCACCGCGATCGCCGGCCAGTTCCCGGGCTTCTCCGAACGCGTCCAGCGGCGCGCGAGCAGCGCGGACCGTACGGTCCGCCACATCGTGGAGGCACAACGCGAAAGCCGCTGACCCCTGGCCGCCGCGCGCTCTGCCTCGGGGCTTCAACGCCGGGGCTTCGATGCCCGGGGCCTCAATACCCGGGGCTCAACCCGGGGCTCAATACCCGGGGCCTCAGACCCCGGGGCCTCAATACCCGGGGCCTGAGTCCCGGGCCGCGCGGGCCACCGGCAGCATCAGCACCACATAGAGCACCAGCGCCGCGGCGAGCCCCACCGCCCAGCCGTAGTTCGCGAGGGGTTTGAGGACGGGGATCAGTCCCTCCTCGGGGAACGGCCCCTTCCCCTTCGCCGAGTGCGAGCCCCCCACCGCCAGCACCCCGCCGACCGCGAACGCGGCAACGGCGCGCAGATTCCAGCCGGAGGTGTACCAGTAGCGGCTGCCCGGCGTGTAGAGGCCGGCCAGGTCGAGGACCGTGCGGCGGATGATCCAGTAGTCGGCGATCAGAATGCCCGCGACCGTGCCGAGCAGACCGCCGACGAGGCCGAGCCAGGTGAAGATGTAGAGCTCGGGTGTCTCGGTCAGCTTCCACGGCATGATCAGGACGCCGACGACGCCCGTGATCAGCGCCCCCCTACGGAAGTTGATCAGCTTCGGCGCCAGGTTCGCCAGGTCGTACGCGGGTGAGACGACGTTGGCCGCGATGTTCACCGAGATCGTCGCAATCAACACGGTCACCAGGGCGAAGAGCAGGCCGAAGACGTTGTCGGTCTTGGCGGCGAGCGCGACCGGGTCCCAGACCGCCGCGCCGTACACCGCCTGGGAGCCGGACGTGACGAAGACCGACAGCAGCGCGAAGAGGGTCATCGTCGTCGGCAGACCGAGCGTCTGGCCCCAGATCTGGGCTCGCTGGCCCTTGCCGAAGCGGGTGAAGTCCGGAATGTTCAAGGACAGCGTCGACCAGAAGGCGATCATCCCCATCAGCGAAGGGAAGAAGACCGGCCAGAAGTCGGCACCCCAGCCGAGCTTCGAAGGCTGGTCGAGGAGCGGTCCGAGGCCGCCCGCCTTGGCGGTGATCCACACCAGCAGGACCAGCGCGCCGACGATGACGAACGGCGCGGCCCAGTTCTCGAACCGCCGCAGCGTCTCCATCCCCCGGTAGATGATGGCCAGTTCGACCGCCCAGAAGATCACGAAGCACACCCACAGCGTCCACGGCTGCCCGCCGACCTCGGCCGCTTTCGTCCAGCCGCCGAAGATCTTGCCGAGCAGGATGAAGATGCCCTGCCCGCCGATCCAGGTCTGGATGCCGAACCAGGCACAGGCCACTGCGGCCCGGACCAGCGCCGGGAGGTTCGCTCCGCGCAGCCCGAAGGAAGCGCGCGCGAGGACGGGGAAGGGAATGCCGTACTTCGGTCCCGCGTGCCCGGTCAGCAGCATCGGCACGAGCACGATCAGATTGGCCAGGCCGATGGTGAACACCGCCTGCTTCCAGTCCATGCCGAGGGCGACCAGGCCGGAAGCGAGCAGCCAGGACGGGATGTTGTGGGCCATGCCGACCCACAGCGCGGCGAAGTTGTACGTGGTCCAGCGGCGTTTCGCGACCGGGACGGGCAGCAGATCGTCATTGACGAAGCGGCTGTCGGGGGGAACGGCGCCGGGCGCGAGCTCGACGCGGCCCGCGGACTCGTCTATCGAGCCACCGGCCGGAGCGGGTGGAACGGTCTCGGCCATCTGCGTCGGCTCCTTCAGCGGTTGAGTGCCGGGATGATCTGGGAGCCGTACGCGTCGATGGTCGCTTCCTTCGCGTCGTGCATGTTGTAGACCGCGAACTGGTCGACACCCAGCTCGCGCAGCGCCTTCAGCTTCTCGATGTGCGCCTCGGCCGGGCCGAGCAGACAGAAGCGGTCGACGATCTCGTCCGGGACGAAGTCCGTGGACGGGTTCCCGGCGCGGCCGTGGTGGCTGTAGTCGTAGCCCTCGCGTGCCTTGATGTACGAGGTGAGGGCGTCGGGCACCAGGTCGGAGTGCTCTCCGTAGCGGGACACGAGGTCGGCGACGTGGTTGCCGACCATGCCGCCGAACCAGCGGCACTGTTCGCGGGCGTGCTCGATGTCGTCGCCCACGTATGCGGGTGCGGCGACGCAGATGGTGACGGAGTCCGGGTCGCGCCCGGCGTCCGTCGCGGCGGTACGGACCGCCTTGACCATGGACTCGGTCAGATACAGGTCGGCGAGCTGGAGGATGAACCCGTCGGCCTTCTGGCCCGCGAGCGCCAGCGCCTTGGGCCCGTACGCCGCCATCCATACCGGCAGCTTGCCGTCCCGGACCCAGGGCAGTCGGAGGGGCTGCCCGTCGACCACGGCCTCCCGGCCTTCGGCGAGGTCGCGGATGACGCCGATCGCCTCGCCGAGCCTGGCCAGGGTGTTGGGTTTACGGCCGGCGACGCGCATCGCGGAGTCGCCGCGCCCGATGCCGCACACCGTGCGGTTGCCGTACATGTCGTTCAGCGTCGCGAAGGTGGAGGCGGTGACTTCCCAGGTTCTGGTCCCGGGGTTGGTCACCATGGGTCCGACGTGGAGCTTCTGGGTGTGTTCGAGAATCTGGCTGTAGATGACGAATGGCTCCTGCCAGAGCACCGCCGAGTCGAAGGTCCAGCCGTAGCGGAAGCCGTTGCGTTCCGCGCGTCGCATCAGTGAGACGACGGCAGAGGCCGGCGGGTCGGTCTGCAGGACGAGTCCGAAGTCCATGACGTGGAGCTCCTAGTTCAGGTACTGACAGGTGCCTCGGGGGGTGTACTGGCCGTGTCCCGCCCGGCCGGTGAACTCCCGCCGGTCGATGACCACCTCGCCGCGCGAGAGCACGGTCTCCACCTGGCCGGTGATCCGCTTGCCCTCGTACGCGGAGTAGTCGACGTTCATGTGGTGGGTCTCGACCGAGAGGGTCTGCTCGGCGTGCGGGTCGTAGATGACCACATCGGCGTCCGCGCCCGGCGCGATGGTGCCCTTCTTCGGGTACAGGCCGAACATCCGGGCCGGGGTCGCGCAGGCGACCTCGATCCAGCGGCGGCGGGTGAGGTGTCCGTCGACGACCGCCTGGTGGAGGAGGTCCATCCGGTTCTCCACGCCCGGCAGCCCGTTGGGAATCTTGGAGAAGTCGCCGCGGCCCAGTTCCTTCTGGCCGACGAAGCAGAAGGGACAGTGGTCGGTGGAGACGACCTGTAGGTCGTTGGTCCGCAGTCCGCGCCAGAGCGCGGCTTGATGCTCCTTGGGGCGCAAGGGAGTTGAGCAGACGTACTTCGCGCCTTCGAAGTCCGGCTCTGCGAGGTTGTCGGTGGAGAGGAAGAGGTACTGCGGACAGGTCTCGCCGAAGACGTTGAGGCCCTTGTCGCGGGCGGCGACGAGCTCGGCGACGGCTTCCTCGGCCGACACATGGACGACGTAGAGGGGGGCGCTGGCGACCCGGGCGAGCTGGATGGCGCGGTGGGTTGCCTCCGCCTCGAGGAGGGCCTTGCGCACCTCGCCGTGGTAGCGCGGGTCGGTGTGGCCCGCGGCGAGCGCCTGCTCCACCAGGACGTCGATGGCGATGCCGTTCTCCGCGTGCATCATGATCAGCCCGCCGTTGGCGGCGGAGCGCTGCATCGCGCGCAGGATCTGCCCGTCGTCGCTGTAGAAGACGCCCGGGTAGGCCATGAAGAGCTTGAAGGAGGTGATGCCCTCCTCCACCAGCAGATCCATCTCCTTCAGCGACGACTCGTTGACGTCGGAGAGGATCATGTGGAAGGCGTAGTCGATGGCGCATTTGCCGTCGGCCTTGGCGTACCAGGCGTCGAGCCCTTCGCGCAGGGCGTGCCCGACCGACTGCACGGCGAAGTCGACGATGGTGGTGGTGCCGCCCCAGGCGGCGGCCCGGGTGCCGGTCTCGAAGGAGTCGGAGGCGAAGGTCCCGCCGAACGGCAGCTCCATATGGGTGTGCGCGTCGACGCCGCCCGGGATCACGTACTTGTTGGCTGCCTCGATGGTGCGGTCCGCGGTCCAGGCATCGGCGACGGCTGAGCCGTGCGCGGCGAGCGCGGCGATCCGGCCGTCCTCGATCAGTACGTCGGCATGGACCTCGTCCGCGGCCGTGATGACCAGGCCGCCGCGGATCAGGGTGCGGGTGCTGCTCATTGCTGGTGCGCTCCCTCTTGTGCAGTCGATCTAGACGCTGTGCAGGGCCTGTTCGAGGATGGCGGCGCCCTCTTCCGCCTCGGCGACGGTCAGCGAGAGCGGCGGGGCGATACGCAGGGCGCTGGTGCTGTGGCCGCCGCCCTTGCCGATCAGCAGCCCGCCCTCGCGGGCGGCCTCCAGGACGGCCGATGCCGCTTCCGGGTTCGCCTCGTCGGTACCCGGCTTGACCAGCTCGATGCCGATCATCAGGCCGCGGCCGCGTACTTCTCGTACGGCCGGAACACCCGCGCCGATGGCCCGCAGCCGCTCGATCAGCAGGCCGCCGACGCGGCGGGCGTTGCCCTGGAGGTCGTGCTCCAGCAGATACGAGAGGTTGGCGGCGCCCGCCGCCATGGTGACCGGGGAGCCGCCGAAGGTCGAAATGGAGTTGGCGTCCAGGGTGTTCATGATCTCGGCGGGAGCGACGACGCCGCCGATGGACATGCCGTTGCCGATGCCCTTGGCGAAGGTGAGGATGTCCGGCGGACCGTTCTCGGCGTGCGCCTGCCAGCCCCAGAAGTGGTCACCGGTGCGGCCCCAGCCGGTCTGCACCTCGTCGGAGATCCACAGGATGCCCTCCCGGCCGAGAACTTCGCGGAACGCGGCGTACAGACCGTCGGGCGGGGATGTGAAGCCGCCGACGCCCTGGATGGGTTCGGCGATCAGCGCGGCGACTCCGCCCCGGGTCTGGCCGAGGACGTCCTCCAAGTCCGCCACGCACGCCTCGATGAACTGCGCGTCGGACAGCTGGGCGTAGGGGCCGCGGGTGCGGACGCCGCCGTGCACGTACAGCGTCTGCAGCGGGGAGAGGCTGGTGGGCGACCAGCTCCGGTTTCCGGTGATGGAGACCGCCGAGAAGGACCGGCCGTGGTAGCTGTTGCGCATCGCCAGGATCTGGTTGGAGCGGCGGTGGCCGGTCGCCAGCAGCAGGGCGGTGTCATTGGCCTCGGTACCGGAGGTGGTGAAGAAGACCCGTGCGTCGGGGATGCCGGAGAGGGCGGCAATCCGCTCGGCGAGCTCGACCATCGGGCGGTTGAGGTAGAGCGTCGAGGAGTGGACGATCCGCCCGGCCTGCTCGCTCACCGCCTTGGTGACCTCGGGGAGGGCGTGAGCGGTCATCGTGGTGAGGATGCCGCCGAAGAAGTCGAGGTAGCGGTTGCCGTCCGCGTCCCAGACATGGCGGCCCTCGCCGTGGGTGATCTCGATGGGCTGCTTGTAGTAGAGCGCTACCCAGTCCGGGATGACGGCCTTGTGGCGGTCGTAGAGATGGGTCACGGTTGCACCAGCCCCTCGTAAGCGTCGGGGCGGCGGTCCCGGTAGAACGCCCACTGCTGTCGTACGACGTCGATCAGGTCGAAGTCGAGGTCCCGTACGAGCAGTTCCTCCTCCTTGTCACTGGCGACCTCGCCGACGAACTGACCTCGCGGGTCGACGAAGTAGCTGGTGCCGTAGAAGTCGTTGTCGCCGTACTCCTCCTGACCGACGCGGTTGATGGCGGCGATGAAGTACTCGTTGGCGACGGCGGACGCGGGCTGCTCCAGCTGCCAGAGGTACCCGGAGAGGCCGCGCGAGGTGGCGGACGGGTTGTAGACCAACTGGGCGCCGTTCAGGCCGAGTTGACGCCAGCCCTCCGGGAAGTGCCGGTCGTAGCAGATGTACACCCCGACCCTGCCGACCGCGGTGTCGAAGACGGGCCAGCCCAGATTTCCCGGCTTGAAGTAGTACTTCTCCCAGAAGCCCTTGACTTGGGGGATGTGGTGCTTGCGGTATTTGCCCAGGTAGGAGCCGTCGGCGTCGATCACGGCGGCGGTGTTGTAGTAAAAGCCGGCACCCTCGATCTCGAAGACCGGGACCACGATCACCATGCCGGTCTCGCGGGCGAGCTCCTGCATCCGGCGGACGGTGGGACCGTCCGGGACGGGCTCGGCCCAGCGGTAGTGCTCGGGCTCCTGGACCTGGCAGAAGTAGGGAGCGTTGAAGACCTCTTGAAAACCGATGATCTTGGCGCCCCGGCGGGCGGCCTCGCGGGCGTGTTCCTCATGCTTGGCAATCATGGATTCGGTGTCGCCGGTCCAGGTCGCCTGGACCAGTGCGGCGCGTACGACGTTAGCCATGAGCTGCTCCTTCGGCGGGGCGTCAGAGAGCTTCTACGCACGTAGATGCTCGTGCGTAGGAAGAGAACGTAAGCCCCGTCACACACTGGGGCAAGACCATCGTCGTTAACCCGCAAAGTCGATCATGTTTCACACCCGAGCGGTCCACACCGTACGGCTTCACGCACCGAGATGACCTGCTACGCGCAGCGCATGGACGAGATCACGCTCGTGATCCGCGGAGATCGCGCGGGCGGTGTCGAGCAGCTGCGGCACGAGGCGGCGGGGGTCGCGGTCGGCGATCTTGGCGGTGTCCTCTGCGGCGTGGACCTGTACGAAGGCGGCCAGTAAGGCGCGGGCTTCCGGCTCCCGGCCCTCGTCCTCGAGGGCGAGTACGGCGTCGGCGACGTCGTCGGCGGGGCGGGTGACGCCCTGGCGCAGCAGCTGCCGGCTGTCTTCGGTACGGCCGGCCGCGGCGAGTGCGCCGGCGGCCGCCGCGAGCCTCAAGGCCGGCTGAGACGCGGTCTCCCACAGCAGCGTGGCCCAGTCGGCGTCCAGGCCCGCGCGGTGCAGCTCGGCGGCGATGAGGGGCAGCCAGGGGGCGGGCCGGGCGGCCGCCTCGACGAGCACGGCGTGCGCCTCACCGCTGCGGCCCTCGGCTCTCAGCCGCCCGAGCTCGGCGACGGTCTCCCGGGCGGCCCGGTCCGCTCCGGCGGGCGCGACAGGGGCGGCGGGTGCCTGCTGCTCGGCGGCCGCGCCGCCGTACCGCGCCCCGCGCGGCACATCACCGGCGACGGGCAGCACGGGCACGGCGGCGATCTCCTCCCCGTCGTCCTCGACCCCGGCGAACCGGGCACCACGGGGGCGCCGCTTCTTGGCGGCGGGTGCGGGGGGTTCGGTGGGTGCGGGGGGCGTCGGGGGTCCGCCGGCCGGGGCGCCCGCGACGTCCGGCCCGGGGGTGGTGTCCGGCTCCGGCCGGAACCAGCCGTCGGGGGCGGCGGGCTTGCTTGCGGCCTCCGGGACCGCGGTGGCCTCCGGAGCCGGCCGGAACCAGCCGTCGGGCACGGCGGGCGCGGCGGGCTCGCCGGGGCGCTCGTAGGCCTCGTACGACCGGGCCGGGCCGGGCGTATCCCGTACGTCCGTCCCGGCCTCCGGCTGGTACCAGTCGTCCACCGGTCCCGCCTGCGCGGGAACGTACCCCTCGGCCGCCGACCGCCCCCCGGGCCCCGGCCCGTACCCGGCGTCCGGCGCGGCGGACACGTCCCCACCTCCGGGCCACCCGGCGTCCGGCGCGTACCCGGCGTCCACCGGACCGGCCTGTGCGGGAACATACCCCTCGGCCGCCGACCGCCCGCCGGGCCCCGGACCGTACCCGGCGTCCGCGATGTCCGGCGCCCGGCGTCCGCCCCGCGTCGACGCGTCCAGCGCGCCGAGCCTCGAACGCAGCTCCGCCACGCGCGACGTCGCTCGCGCGTAGTCGTCGCGGGTCCACTCCAGTTCGTGGGCCAGCTGCTCCGCCGTGGGCGTGCCCTCCGGCTCGCCCGCCAGGCGGTGCAGCAGCTCCTCCGCCCGGCCCGTCGCGTACACCTCTTCCCGGAGCATCAGCTCCAGCCGCTCCCCCAGCGCCTCGCGGCCGCCCGGCCGCCGGTCGTGGGCCGCCGCAGACGCTGCGTGGAGGTGTCTCGCGCGGACGGACTCCTGTTCCGCGACCACCGCCCCGCGCCGCGCCGCGAGGTCGTGGAGCAGCGCCTCCACCACGTCCCAGGGTGGGATCTCGACGCCGTCCAGACAGGCGCGCATCCCGTCGGGGTCACGCTGCCAGAAGATGCCGTACCAGCCGCCGCTCCGGTCGAGGAGCGCGGTCAGACCCTTCAGGTACCGCGCGAACACTCCGGCCTCTGCCGGAAGTTGATGCACCGCCATCGCCGCCCCTGCCCAACCGCCGCCTGGAACCTTTCAGTCCGCTGGCATTCGACCCCAGGCGTGTTACGGCTCTGCTACGCGCAGTTTTCAGATGGTCACCGCGATGCCGGTCTGCGGCCGCTTCCCCCGCCGCACGACCGTGGCCGGCCAGTCGACCAGCCAGAACTGCCAGGTGTACTTGCGGGCAAGCAGTTTGCGAATTTCGCCCGTCCCGGCGGCATCCAGCAGTCGCGCTGTACCCTCCGCGCTCGGTGCGCCTTCCGCGATCCGGCCACGCGCGTCGCAGACGGTGACGACGACGCGGCTGTCGTTGCGCAGCCGCTTGACCTTCCAGGAGCCGGAACCCGTCCACACGAACAGTTCACCGCCGTCCACCGCGAACCAGACGGGCGTGGCGACGCCCGTCCCGTCTTTGCGGAACGTGGCCAGACTGATGTACCTGGCGGGTGCGAAGTCCTCAGGAGTCACGGGCCGAGACTATGCCGACGGAGTTCGAGACGCACGCGCGTCAGGGTCGGCGCTCGTACGCCTCCCTCGCCTCTGCGAGCTCCGGCAGATGCGTCATGGCCCACTCGCACGCCGCGTCCATCGGCCCGAGCGCCGAGCGGCCGAGCTCGGTGAGTTCGTACTCGACGCGCGGCGAGTTCTCGTCGTGCGCGGTTCTGGTCGGGTCGGCGACATCGCCCACGCCATCGGCCGCGTGTGCCGCTCGGCGGGGTACGGCATCCCGGACGGCTTCGGCGGCCACGGCGTGGGCCGCCACATGCACGAGGAACCCGGCGTGCCCAACGAGGGACGCCCTGGTCGGGGGATGCCGCTGCGCCACGGCAAGTGCCGGCGATCGAGCCCATGGTGATCGGCAGCGGCACGGGCGCGGCCGCCGCGCTGCTGGTCCTCGCCGCGGGCGCGGCCGGACGGCCACCACACGGCGCGGGACGGCTTGACGGTCCGTACGGCTGACGGCAGCCGGGCCTCCCACGCCGAGCACACGGTGGCGATCACGGACGACGGCCCCCGCATCCTCACTGCCCTGTAGCCCCGCGCTAGTTGTTCTGCAGGAAATCCCTGGCAAGGGCCTCACCGAGGGTCACGGCGCCACTGTGGTCCTCGATCTGCGACACCCGGGAGTTCTCGAACAGGATGTACGTGACCCCCGAATCGACACCGCCGCCCATGGGGTCGGGGTTGATGCCGAGGGCCTCTGCGGTGGCGTACGAAGCCTCGCCGATGATCCCGGTGGGGCCTGTGTCGCCCACGACCGCGTACTGCACCCGGTCCCCGTATATGACGGCGGCGACCGTTCCGTCCATGATCCTCGATGATTGGTAGTCCCACATCCCGCTCGGGAGGGGGGCGACGATGAACGGCAGCGTCTCGGAGTTCAGCTCCGCGCCGTCGGACTGCTTGAAGGTGGTCGCAGCCTGGAACAACGGGTCGGTCGCCGCGTTGCACCGGTCGGTGGGCTGGCCGTCGCAGTCGATGTCCATGTCGGCCTGCCAGAACACGGCCCCGTTCTTGCCGCAGACTGGTATGTTCGCGGGCCCGTCCTCGTCCGTCCGGTACCAGCCGTTCGAGATCTGCGGACAGTCACTGACCTTGGCGAGCAGGTCGGACGCGCTGACTGAGCCCTCGTAGCTCGCGAAGTCGTTGCCGAAGGTGCCCAGCGGGTTGGGATCGGCGAGGGCATCGGCCGGCAGCGCAGCCGCTGCGAGCAGGGCGGAACCGGCGGCCGCGGCGAGAGCGGCTATTCGTATGCACACAGGGAGCCTTTCGTTCGAAAGCGTACGAAAGGCTCCCTACCCGTTTGCGGGCCCGGCGCGTCCGGTCAGCCGCCGGACGGGTTACGCAGGCTTGCCGCACAGCCTCCTCGCCGGCCGCCGCGGCTCACCCGCGTTTCGGCTGGGTCCGGGCCGCGCGGCGTCAGCCGCTCCTGTCATCGAGCCCCGGAAATTGCGGCACCACTCGGGTGGACGACCATCGCGGATCCGCCGCCCCTGCGAGCCTTCTCGGCCGCCGCGAGCCACCGCCCGTCGGGAAGCCGCTGGACGCCCGTCGCCGCGCCGATCTCCGGGTTCTGCCGGAAGGCATGGCCGATGGCCTCGAGCTCGGCGCGCAGCGGGCTGTTCCACAGCTCCGGTTCGAGCTCTGTCGTCGCCTGGTTGCGCTGGCTGGCGCGCGGCGCGGCGATCGCCTCGACCAGCGGCAGGCCCCGGTCCAGGTGGCCCGTCAGAGTCTGCAGCACCGTCGTGATGATGGTCGCGCCGCCCGGGGAGCCGAGGGCGAGCACCGGACGGCCATGGTCGAGCACGATCGTCGGGGACATGGACGAGCGCGGACGCTTGCCGGGGCCGGGCAGATTCGGGTCGTGGACCGCGGGGTTCGCCGGGGCGAACGAGAAATCGGTCAGCTCGTTGTTGAGCAGGAAGCCGCGCCCCGGCACGGTGATCCCGCTGCCGCCGGTGGACTCGATCGTCAGGGTGTACGCGACGACGTTGCCCCACTTGTCGGCGGCCGTCAGATGGGTGGTGTTCTCGCCCTCGTACGTGGTGGGCGCGGCCGGGCCCGAAGTCCCGCACGCCGCGGGCCTGCGCGGGTCGCCCGGAGCCAGCGGACTGGTGAGCACCGCGTCGTCCTTGATCAGGCAGCCGCGCGAGTCCGCGAACCGCTGGGAGAGCAGTTCCTTGACCGGCACGTCCTCGAAGGCCGGGTCACCGACCCACCGCCCCCGGTCCGCGAACGAGATCCGGCTCGCCTCGATGAAGCGGTGCAGATATTGCGCCTGCGTGGCCTTCGAGAGGTCGGTCCGCTCCAGGATGTTGAGCGCCTCGCCTACGGTCGTGCCGCCGGACGAGGACGGCGCCATGCCGTACACGTCGAGCCCGCGGTAGGTGAGCTTGGTGGGCGCGCGCCGCTCCGTCTCGTACGACCGCAGGTCCTGCACCGTCAGATCGCCGGGGCGCACGATCCGCGTCGCGTCGTCCCGCACCGGTGGCTTGCGTACCGTGTCGACGATGTCCTCGGCCAGCTCGCCGCGGTACAGCGCGCCGGCCCCCTTGCGTCCCAGCTCCTTGTACGTGCGCGCCAGGTCGGGGTTCTTGAAGACCGAGCCGACCACCGGCAGCTGCCCGCCCGGCAGAAAGAGCTCCGCCGTGTCGGGGAAGTCTGCGAAGCGCGCCTGGTTCGCCTGGGTCTGCGAGCGGAAGGTGGCGTCGACCGTGAAGCCGTCCTTCGCCAGCCGCTCGGCCGGCTGCAGCAGCTGCCGCAGCGACCTGGTGCCCCAGTCGTCCAGTGCCGTCTCCCAGGTCGCGGGGGTGCCCGGGGTGCCGACGCCCAGACCGCTCGTCATGCCCTCCTCGAAGGGTATGGGCTTGCCGCTCTCGAGGAAGAGGGAGGAGTCGGCGGCGCGGGGCGCGGTCTCGCGGCCGTCGACGGTGTGGACCTTGCGAGACTTCGCGTCGTAGTAGACGAAGAAGCCGCCGCCGCCGATGCCCGCCGAATACGGCTCGGTGACGCCGAGGGCCGCCGCCGTCGCCACCGCCGCGTCCACGGCGTTGCCGCCGCGCCGCAGCACGTCGATCCCGACGGCCGACGCGTCCGCGTCGACACTCGCCACCGCGCCGCCGTACCCGGCCGCCACGGGCGTCTTCGCGGGAGTCCTGACCGGCGGGGAATCCGCCGACGGCGCAGCCGCGCCGATCGAGATCACGGCCGCCGAAGCGGCAAGAACCGACACATACCGTGCGGTAGAGCGACGCATGCGTACCTCCAGTCAACGTACGTCCGCGCAGCGTAACTTCACCACGTCCCCGTCAGGACCGCCTAGAACAATGTTCCAGCAACCCCGCTAACATGCGCGCCCATGACTGACGACGTACGCAACCTTGTGCTCGGCGTGCTGGCCGCCGGCATCAGCGCAGCGCTCGGCTGGCTCGCCCGCACGTACCTGTGGAAGCGCAGACTCCGCCGCAAGCAGGCTTTCTTCGGGCTGCCGGGAAACTCCGAATCGCTGCTTGTTGTCAACCGCGAGGCCGGCCGGGACGGCTCCGTGCACCGCTTCGACGTCTTCGCGCTGATCGAGCTCTCCGCGCTGATCAAGGACTGCGGGGCGAACGCCCAGATCATCTGGCACGACATAGCCCAGCAGGGCTTCGGCGAGCGCACGGAATTCTGTGTGGGCGGCCCGTTCTCCAATCGCCGGATGGCCGCGCATCTGCACTCACTGCTCCCCGGCGTGAAGGTCAACACGGACCCGGAGCCGGGCCCCGACCAGGGTGCCTTCCAGATCGGTTCTGAGCGCTACCGCATGGAGCCGGGCGTCGCCGAGTACGTCATGCTGGCGCGGCTCACGGCGGGGCAGGACGCCCGGCCCGTCTTCCTCTTCTGCGGACAGCGCGCCATCACCAACCAGGCGGCCACCCGCTATCTGGCCCGCAACCACGAGAAGCTCGCACGCAAGCACGGCGCCGACTCCTTCTGCCTGCTGCTCAAGGTCGTCAACTCCTCCGCGTACGGCCCCGATGTGGTCGAGCTGGTCGCCGATGTGACCCGGACGGCGCAGGCCCCGGCGCCCGCCGCGCGCAACTCCCACCGCGCCGCGAGCTGACCCGCCCGGCCGGTCAGGCCGCCGTCAGCGGCAGTGACTTGATGCCGTTGATGAAGTTGGACACCAGCCGCCTGGGCGGGCCGGCGGTCACCAGCGGCGGCAGCACATCCAGCGCCTCCTCGTGCAGCACGCGCAGCTGGAGTCTGGCGAAGTGTGCGCCGAGGCAGACATGCGGCCCGTCCCCGAAGGAGACATGCGGATTCGGGGAACGGCCGAGGTCGAGCCCGTACGGCGCGTCGAAGACCCGCTCGTCGTAGTTGGCGGAAGCGTGGAAGACGACGACCTTGTCGCCCGCACGGATCCGCTGCCCGGCGAGAGCGGTGTCGCGGGTGGCGGTGCGGCGGAAGCTGAGAACCGGCGGGTGGCGGCGCAGCAGCTCGTCGACGGCCAGGTCCAGGCCGGCCTCGCCCGCCCGCAGCCTGCGCTGTTCGTCCGGGTGCTCCGCCAGCGTCAGAAAGCCGCCGGGGGCGGCGCTGCGTACGGTGTCGTTGCCCGCGACCGTCAGCAGAAAGAAGAACATCTCCAGTTCGGCGGCGGAGAGTTCCGACTGCGCGAGTGAGGTCATGACGTCGTCGGCGGGGCTGCGCCGTTTGTACGCGGCGAGCTCCCGGGCGTAGGTGAACATCTCGCGGAGCATGGCGGGCGAGCGTGGGTTGACGGGCCGCCCGTCCGGTCCGAGCACCGGCGGCTCGTCGGGGTCCTGGTAGGCGATGACGCGTTCGGTCCACTTCAGCAGCAGGCCGCGGTCGCTCTCCGGGACGCCGAGCAGATCGGCGAGGTTGAGCAGGGCGTAGTCGTCGGTGACGGCGGTGACGAGGTCGATGACAGGCCCCGTGTCCCGTGCGGCGGTGAGCAGTTGGCGGGCCCGGGTCCGGGCGGCCGCGGTGAAGCGGTCGATCCGGCCCGGGGTGAAGGCGCGGCTCACCAGCCGCCGCAGCCGCCCGTGGTCCGACGGGGCCTCCCCCGCGAAGCGCGGGGAAGGGTCCTGGTTGAGCATCATCCGCCGGATGAAGGGCAGGTCGGCCGGGTCCGGGTCGCGGATCTGGGTGGCCCCGAGGTGAGAGGAGTACGTTCCCGAGTCCTTCAGGACCCGTACGACGTCGGCGTGCCGGGTGACCGCCCAGAAGCCGGGCCCGGCGGGCCAGCCCAGGACTTCGTACTCCTGCTGCCAGGCCACCGGGCGGCGGTCCCGCAGCTCGCGGAACGCGTCGTGCGGCAGCCCGGCGGCGTAGATCCGCGGATCGAACACATCGGGCACGGTCTGGTCGGGCCTCGTCATACAGGCATTGTCAGCCGTATGCGGGCGTTGTCAGCCGTGGGCGCCCGCGGGCGGAGGAAGTCCTCGAGGGTACGGATGAGCTGGAGCGGAGTCTCGGCCATCGCATGGCGTCCGGCGCACGCCCGCTCCACCACCTCGCCGCGCGTACGGCAGCGCAGCCAGGTCCGGCACATGAAGACTGCCCTTTCGGACAAGCCCGAAAGGGGGCCTGCGGGAGGCTACTGGCGCGTTTCGTCCATGACCGTGAGCCCTACCGGCGCGTACTGCCTGACGGCGTCCAGCAGTTCGGCCGGATCCAGATCGAAGATCTGTGTCTCGAAACAGAGCCCGTGGCCGTCTGCGGCCCGGTCCTGGTCGGGGGCGAGTCTCCGGTACGCGGCCCGCACCCGGCAGGTGCGGGGCAGCCGCCGCACGGTGGCGTCGCAGTCGACCACGACATACCGCCCCGACGCTCCTCCGTAGCTCTCCGCGCGCGGGACGTGCTCCCGCACGCCCGAGACCGCGGACCAGGGCACGGTCCTGGCCGGCCAGGTGGGCAGCCGCACGGTCAGCCCGTCCGCGTCGACGCGCACCCGCAGCGGACGCACCAGATGGCCGGCGCTGCTCACGGCGATGACGGCGACCGGCACGCCGACGACCGACAGGGCGATTGCGCCCGCGGTGCCGTTGGGTCCTTCGACGATGCTCGCGACGGCGACGCCCCAGCCGACGAGCAGCACGAGCGCGGCGACGGGCACCCACTCGACCTGCCGTCTCAGCCGGAGGGTCAGCACCGCCGACGGTGCCCCGCCCGTTGAATTCGCCACACCCAGAGCTTGGAACGTCCACCGCGGGAACGCCAGAGGTCTGCTGAATTCCGGTCAGCCGTTCGCCCGGGCAGCGCTCGGGCGCCGGTCCGGTCCATCTCGGCAGCCACCGGCTGGAGTTGGTGCGGGACGGCCCGGAAAGGCGCTGCACCGAGCCGCCCGACCCGCTCACTGACACCGAGTCCAATAATCGTTACCCTCGCGTAACTTACCGAGGAGTTACCCCAAGTAAGCCCTCAAGGTTACCGTCGGGTCACTTTGTAATGACACGTGAGGAGTGACCGTGGGCCAGCACCGCAATGCCCTGCGCACGACCGCGATCGGCACGGTCTCGGCCGCGCTTCTCGCCGGACCCGCCGTCGGGGCGGCACCCGCCATGCCGTCGGCGCAGCCCCAGGCCCGGGCGCAGGCCCAATCCGCCGCCACGGACGTACGGTTCGTCGACATCGAGGGCGACGGCGGAACCGTGCTCAAGGCCAATGTGGTCACCCCCTCAGGCTCGGACGGCACGCGGAAGTACCCCGTGATCGTGCTGCCCACGAGCTGGGGCCTGCCCCAGATCGAATACATCGCCCAAGCGAAGAGGCTCGCCGACTCCGGCTATGTGGTGGTGAGTTACAACACCCGCGGCTTCTGGCAGTCGGGCGGCTACATCGAGGTGGGAGGACCGCCCGACATCGCCGACGCGTCCAAGGTGATCGACTGGGCGCTGGCGAACACCCCCGCCGACCCCGGCAAGGTCGGCATGGCCGGAGTCTCGTACGGCGCGGGCATCTGTCTGCTGGCCGCCGCCCACGACAGACGGATCAAGGCGGTCGCGGCGCTCAGCGGCTGGGCCGACCTCGGCGAGTCCATCTACAGCGGCCGCACCCAGCATGTGCAGGCCACGGCGATGCTCGCCGGGGCGGGGTATCTCACCGGCCGGCCGAGCGCGGAGTTCCAGCAGATCACGGCGGACTTCTTCTCCTCCAATCTCGCCAAGGAGCAGGAGTTGATCGCCTGGGGGAACAAGCGGTCCCCCAGCACCTATCTGGACCGGATCAACGCCAACGGCGCCGCGATCATGCTCGGCAACGCCTGGGGCGACACGATCTTCCCGCCCAACCAGTACGCGGACTTCTACGAGAAGCTCACCGGCCCCAAGCGCCTGGAGTTCCGCCCCGGCGACCATGCCACGGCCGAGGGCACGGGTCTGCTCGGTCTGCCCAACGACACCTGGACCAGCGCCCATCGCTGGCTCGACCACCACCTGAGGGGCGTCGACAACGGCGTCGACCGCGAGCAGCCGGTCCGCATCAAGTCCCGTTCCACCGACGCCTATGAGAACTATCCCGACTGGAAGTCGGTGGCCGCGACGGAGCGCAAGATCGACCTCGGCGGCAGCAAGAGGATTTTCGCCAATATCGACTCCGGCGCCAACGGCGGGGTCATCTTCCTCTCCAGCATCCTGGACCAGATCGCCAAGCTGCCGCCCATGGCGTCGATCCCGCTGCTGCCGCGCCTCTTCGCCGCCGTCTGGCAGTCCGAGCGCTACGCCTCCGAGCAGCACATCCGCGGCACCGCCAGGCTGCACACCACGGTAACCAGCACCAAGGAGAGCGGCACCCTCGTCGCATATCTCTACGACGTGGGCCCGCTCGGCCTCGGCAAGCTGGTCAGCAATGCGCCGTACACCTTCCACGGCAAGACGCCCGGAAAGCCGTTCGCCGTCGACCTGGAGCTGTTCTCCACCGCCTACGACGTTCCGGCCGGTCACCGTCTCGCCCTGGTCGTCGACACCGTCGACCCGCTCTACATCGAGCACAACCCGTCCGGCGCGCAGCTGACCTTCTCCTCGTCCGCAGCCGACCCGTCCTATCTGTCGGTCCCGCTGCGCGAGAAGTGATCACCGGCTGCTGCCGGGCGGGCACTGCCCCTGAGCCACTGCTCCCCCTACGACCTGGGGGCCGTGGGTCGACCCCCGCCCGGCAGCAGCGTTCCTGGTTCGGCCGGGGCGACGTCCACGGCCTCTTGTCGGGCGGAGCCCGATATAGATCGGCGAGATCACCATCACCACTGGGATGAACGACAAATCGTAGTGGCTGAGCCGTCCCGTGGCGAGAATCCCCCCGAGAGGGAGCGAGTTGTGCGTCCGGTACGTCTCGTACGCATCATGAACCCTGCCCCCCGTCAGTGCTTGAGGATCTTGGAAAGGAAGTCCTTGGCGCGGTCGCTCTCGGGATTGGTGAAGAAGCCCTCCGGGGTACGGTCCTCGATGATGCGGCCGTCCGACATGAAGACGACGCGGTTGGCGGCGGAACGGGCGAAGCCCATCTCGTGGGTGACGACGACCATGGTCATGCCGTCGCGTGCGAGCTGCTGCATCACCTCCAGCACTTCGTTGATCATTTCCGGGTCGAGGGCCGAGGTGGGCTCGTCGAAGAGCATGACTTTGGGGTCCATGGCGAGCGCACGGGCGATGGCCACGCGCTGCTGCTGACCGCCGCTGAGCTGGGCCGGATACTTCTCGGCCTGGTCGGCGAGGCCGACGCGTTCGAGTAGCCGGCGCGAGCGCTCCTCCGCCTCTTCCTTCTTGCGCCCGCGGACTTTGATCTGTCCGAGCGAGACATTGGCCAGGACGGTCTTGTGCGCGAAGAGATTGAAGGACTGGAAGACCATGCCGACGTCGGCACGGAGCCTGGCGAGCGCCTTGCCCTCTTCGGGGAGCGGCACGCCGTCGATGGCGATGGAGCCCGATTCGATCGTCTCCAGGCGGTTGATCGCCCGGCAGAGCGTGGACTTCCCTGAGCCCGACGGGCCGATGACCACCACCACTTCTCCGCGGCCGACCGTGAGGTCGATGTGTTGGAGGACGTGCAACTGTCCGAAGTGCTTGTTGACGTCACGCAGCTCGATCAACGGATCGACGGCCATACGCTGCCCTACCCACTCTCAGCTGTGTCGGCGTCTGCGCAAACTATCCAGCCGGACAAGGGACTTCACACCCGACACGCATAAATAGGGCATAAGCCGTATTAATGGCAATTTAGCAGGTCAGGCCTCGGCTGCTTCCGCATAGACCTGGGACAGCTCAGGTGCTCCATTGACCGCCCACTCGAGGCCGGCCTCCACCACACTGATCTCGCGGCCGGAGGCCAGCCGCACCACGGGATGGCCACCCGGCCAGACGTGCCAGGCCGCGCCGCGCACCGTACGGACGATCACGGTGCCGAGGTAGAGGCCCGCGTCATTGCCCAGCCAGGGCAGCTCCTCCGGGTCGTCGCGCCAGCGCGGCGGCAGCTGGTCGAGGGCGGCCAACGAGGCCGGGGAGTCGTCCAGTTCGAGCCCCGCCTGCCCCGCTCGGACACGCAGCAGCTCACACTCGGAGAGCAGCTCGGCGACGGCCGCCGCGCGCTCCGGGTCGTACTCGGCGGAGAGATCGTCCTCCTCCTGCTCAGCGCCGTGCCGCTTGAGCCAGTTATCCAAGAAAGGGATGTTCATACCGCTCAGCCTCGCATCCCCGCAGCCGCACGCACCACAGGGCGCGCGTCAACGAACGTCACATGTCCAGATCGACAACAACGGGGGCGTGGTCCGAGGCGCCCTTGCCCTTGCGCTCCTCACGGTCGACATAGCTGTCCTTGACCGCCTTGGCGAAGGGTTCGTTGCCATAGACCAGGTCGATGCGCATGCCGCGGTTCTTCGGGAAGCACAGCTGGCGGTAGTCCCAGTAGGTGAACGGGTGCTCGTACTTCAGGGGGCGCGGCACCACGTCGGCGAGCCCGGCCTTGCGCAGGGCCTCCAGCGCCGCCCGCTCGGGCGGGGTGACATGGGTCAGCCCCTCGAAGAACGACGGGTCCCACACATCGTCGTCGGTGGGCGCGATGTTGAAGTCGCCGAGGAGCGCGAAGGGGCGGCTGCCGGACGCGTCCTCGGCCACCGCGACCTGCAGCGCCTGAAGCCAGCGCAGCTTGTAGGCGTAGTGCTCATGGGCGACCTCGCGGCCGTTGGGCACATAGACCGACCAGACGCGGACCGGACCGCAGGTCGCCGTGATCGCCCGCGGCTCCTGCAGCCCCTCGTAGTCCGGACCGCCGGGCAGGCCCTTCACGACGTCGTCAAGACCGACCCGGGAGACCAGCGCCACGCCGTTCCACCTGCCGGAGGCGTGGACCGCGGATGCGTATCCGAGCTCGCGCAGCTCGTCGGCGGGGAACTGCTCCTCGGTGCACTTCGTCTCCTGGATGCACAGCACGTCCGTGCCGGTGCTCTCCAGCCAGGCCAGCAGCCGGGGCAGCCGAGCGGTGATCGAGTTGACGTTCCAGGTAGCGATGCGCATGTGCGACAGCCTAGCCGTGGGGTCTGACAGTCGGGCGGGCGGCAGTCACAGGTCCGCCGTCTCGCCCGGGGCCAGCCGACCGTGCTCGGCGCCGCCGAGCGAGCCGATCTGGCTGTCGTAGATCGGCCGCGCGAGATCGGTGAGCAGGGCGTCGTGGATGTCGAAGGCGCGCCGCGGCTTGACCTCGCGTACGTAGTCGATGACCTCGGAGATCTTGTTCCACGGGGCGTGCACGGGGAGCAGCAGCGTCTCGACCGGGTGGCCTGGGACGGTGAGGGCGTCGCCGGGGTGGAAGACCGAACCGTCCACCAGATAGCCGACGTTGGTGATCCGCGGGATGTCCGGGTGGATCACCGCGTGCAGCTCGCCGTGGACCTGGACGTCGAAACCGGCCGCGGTGAAGGAGTCGCCGTGGCCGACGGTGTGTACGCGGCCCGGGAAGGCCGCCGAGATCTTCTCGGCGACGCTCCGCAGCGTCCAGATCCTGGCGGCCGGGTTGGCTTCGAGGCCGGCGCGCAGCCGGTCCTCGTTGAAGTGGTCGAGATGCTCGTGCGTGACGAGGATGGCGTCGGCGCCGACGGCGGCGTCCTCCTCGCTGAAGGTGCCGGGATCGATGACGAGCGTCTGCCCGTCCTTTTCCAGGCGGATGCAGGCATGCGTCTTCTTCGTAAGCCTCATGCCCCCATCCTGCTACGGCTCGGGAGTGGTCTCCTCCTGGATGACGGCGTGGGCGACCCTGAAGGCGGAGTTCGCCGCCGGGACGCCGCAGTACACGGCCGTGTGGATCAGGACTTCCTTGATCTCGGCGGGGGTCAGTCCGTTGCGCAGGGCTGCCCGGGTGTGGAAGACCAGCTCGTCCAGATGCCCGCCCGCGACCAGCGCGGTCAGCGTCACCACGCTGCGGGTGCGTCTGTCCAGGCCCTCGCGGGTCCAGACCTCCCCCCAGGCGTAGCGGGTGATCAGCTCCTGGAAGTCGTCGGTGAAGTCGTCGGCGGCGGCCGTCGCCCGGTCCACATGCGCGTCACCGAGGACCTCACGGCGGACCCTCATGCCCGCGACGTACGGATCGGGGCGGCCCGACTGCACCGCTTCGGGCTGCGTGGCCGAGGCGGACGCGATCTCGGCGACGGGTACCACCGGGGCGGAGATCGCGGGCGCGACGGGCGGGGCCACGATGGCGGAGAGGGTGTCGTTCCAGGCGGTGGAGAAGTGGCGTACGAGCAGGTCTGTGACGGCGGCGGGCTGCTCCACCGGCGCGAGGTGCGAGGCGCCGGGCACCAGCGCGAGCCGGGCGTCCGGTATCCCGGCGACCAGGGTGCGGGCCTCCGCGGGCCCGGTGACCTGGTCCTCGGAGCCGACCAGGACGAGGGTGGGGACGCCGACCAGGCCGAGTTCGCCGCGCACGTCGAAGGCTGCGAGCGCCTCGCAGGCGGCGATGTAACAGCCGGGGTCGGTGGTGCGGACCATTTGCACGGCCCACTCGACGATCGCGGGCTGGGCGGCGGCGAAACCGTGCGTGAACCAGCGCTCGGGTGCGCTGCGCGCCATCGGGTCCAGGCCGTTGGTACGGACGATCACGCCGCGCTGGCGGAACTCGTCGGCGGTCCCGAACCGGGGCGAGGCGGCGACCAGCGCGAGGGAGGCCAGCCGGTGGGGATGTCGCAGCGCAAGCTCGACGCCGATCGCGCCGCCGATGGAGCAGCCCGCGTAGCCGAAGCGCTGGACGCCCAGCTCGTCGAGGGTGGCGAGCAGCCGGTCGGCGAGTTCGGCGACGGCGGTGGCGGGGTGGGCGGGGGCCCCGCCGTGGCCCGGCAGGTCGAAGCGGAACACCCGCCACTGGCGGGACAGATCGGTGATCTGCCGGTCCCACATGTGCCATGTGGTACCGAGGGACGGTCCCAAGATCAGGACCGGGGCGTCTTCTGGCCCGTCAAAGCGGTATTGCAGGGTTTCGGTCTTCGTCTCACTCACCTGCTCACGCTCCCACATCTCACAATTTCTCACTGCCGGGGGTCGGGACGCTCGCCAGACCACCCCAGGCTTCCCGCCGGGCGACGGTCTTCCACGTGCGGCTTCACGTACCGCTTCTTGGTCGTCTTGACGTCGGTGTGCCCCGCCCACCGGGCCAGGATGTGATCCGGCACGCCGCTGTTCGCGAGGTACGTCAGGCGCGACGCGCGAGCATCGTACAAGCGGACCCGCCGCAGCACGTTCTCGGCCATGACCTTGTACGCCCACACGCGCAGATGCCGCGGGTTGCGTCGGCGCATACGCCGGTGCGCGGCCGAAGCCGTCGAGATCCTGGCGGATCAGGACCACAGGCCGCGCCTCAGTGCGGCCTCCTTGGACGATCGGCAGTCCGGGCACGGACCTGCCCGCTACCTTGTCGGCCATGGACTTGTCGGAGGGCGATCGGGCACCGGTGAACCTGGCCGAGGAACGGGACGACGCCGTGGGCGCCTTGACCGGGATCGTCGGCCTGGTGCTGCCGCCGTCGGGCTGGGCCCTTGTGGAACGCGCGCTGGAGTCGATGGAAACGGCGCTGCGGGCCGGGGACCCGGGTGCGCTGAGCGAGGCGACCGGGCAATTGGAACTCGTGGGGCCCTCAAGAATTCGTACGCAGCCTGCTGAAGAGGGCGAGTCGGCGTCACAGGACGTAGTGGACCGAGTCAACCGGTTGGTGCACTCACTGCAGAGCGAAGCCCTGGACGGCGACCTCACGGAGGACGAACCAGCCAGTGGTGACCCTCACTGACCAGTCCCTCGTCGTCCATCTGTTCGCAGCCGCGACCGGACCGCGCCGGGGCAGATCGTACCGGCGGCTGCGTGAACTGTGGGCGGCGTGTGGGCTGAGCCTCGGCATGGCACACCCTGTCGCCGCGACCGGGCTGCCCGACACGCTCCCCGAGGAGTTGGGGGACCTGCCCGCCTCCGGAGCGGTGGCGGCGCGGCGCAGCCGTGACGGTCTGTTGCAGGCGGTCCTGCGGCGCCACCACGACCTGCTGTGTTTGTCGGTCGCACTCTCGCCCGCCGCCGGGCAGCAGGGATCGTGGGCCGAATGGGACCGGCGGTGGACGCAGGCCAGCGGGACGGTCCAGGAGTGGGCGGTGGGCGAGGCGCGGCTGTTCGTCGCTTACCGCAGCGGCAGCGACGCCCCGACTAGCACGCGGGACACGGATGAGTCTGTACTGTCCGGGCTGCCGCCCGCCGATCCGCCTTTGCGGCTGGGACCGGGCGTCGCGGTGGCACGCCCGCCGGTCACCGTGTGGGAGGTGGCCGGGGAGTCCGAGACGCGGCACTCGCGTCGCCTCGTGGCCGTGGCGGCGGACCGCGGGGACGAGCCTCGGGAGGCCGAGCGCTGGCTGTGGAGTCAAGGCGGCGGCGCACCTGCGCCGTTCGCCCGTTACCTGGCAGCCGCGGCCGAACTCCGCTACGAGATACGGGTGCACGCGGCCCACGGCAGCAACCCCGGATCCGCCACGGGAACGGTCGTGGACAGTGCCCTCGCTGTGCTGGAGACGCCACCGACCGGCGATGGCCGAGCGGATGACCGGAGCGAGGAACTCGCTCAGTGGCGGAACAGGCTGCTGGCGCTGACCGCGGGCTCCGCGGGGTTGACCCAGCGGATCACCAGGCTGAGCGAGATGCGCACAACCGTGCAGATCAGCGAGGCCAACATGCGTTTCCACCGGGATGCCGCAGGCATTCCCACGAGCGCGCAAGGCCCGTTCGCCGAGGATCTCGCCCTGGCACAGTGGTTCATCCAGCGCCTGACCGACGGCCTCGTCTATCTGGAGGCGGATCGAGAACGCGCCCGTGACGCGTTGTCCGCCCTCACGATCGAGGCCGAGAACGCCCTGCAGCGACGCCGGGAACGGACGCAACAACAGGAGATGGCCCTTCACCGTCGGCAGGGCACGGTCAACTTGCTTCAGGGCGCGTTCCTCAGTGCCGTCCTGATGGTGCTCGCCGCCGTTCAGGCGTTCGCCTACAAGGTTCCCTTTCTCGCGCCGCCCGCGGTCCCCGCCCTCATCGCGCTGCTCGGGGCCCTCGCCCTGCTGCTGGCCACACTGGTGCTTTGGCTGGCGACGCCACCTCAGGAACGGGGGCGGGGCCGACTCGGCTCGCTGTTCGCCGGACTGGTCGGGGCCACGGCGGGCTGGCTGGCGGTCACCGTGACCGCACATGCGGTCTCGGGCCGGGGCTCGTCGGTCCTGCTGACCTGGGCGGTGGCACTGCCCGGCTTCGGCTGCGGATGGTTGTTCATGCGTCGTCGTCTGCGCGCGGACAGCCGGGGGTGACGGTCACGTCATGGGGGCGGAAGGTCCGGTCGGTCAGACGCCCACATGAATATGTGCGCTCCACAGTGCCGGTATGCCGGGCCTCTTCGCGCGCAGCCGGTCGACCGCGTACTGGAGTGCGTACGCGGCCCGGTCCACCGGACCACTCGTGGCCTCTTGTGCGAACGCCTGCCGGTAGAACGCTGCCGCGATGCGCCGCGCGGCTGCGTCCTGGACCGGCCAGAGGGTGCCGACGATGCCGGCGAACCCGGCGAGCAGGAAGGCGGCCGTGATGTGGACGGACTCGTCGCCGAACCGGCCGGTGGTCTCGGTCGTGCTGCATGCCGAGAGATAGGCGAGCTCGGCGTGGGGGAGGTCCAACCGGGAGACCACCGCGACATCGAGCGGAGCGGCCAGGTGGTCGTCGAGCAGCAGCCTGCTGGTGGACGGGTCTCCGGGCTCGCTGACCCCGTGGCAGGCGAAGTGGGCGATTGTGTGCCGGGGCAGTGCGCTCAGTACCGCCTCGCGTGTGGCCTGCCGTCCGCTCAGGATCTCCGCGTCCGGTACGACTCCGGTGATCTCCCCCACCTCCTTGTCGACACCGACCAGTGGCGACTCCCCGGGCGTTTCTGGCATGGCCACGATGAGCACACCCCGAGGGCCGTCCGGTGCCGCCGAAGCGGCTCGCCTCGCGTGACCGAGCGCCCGGACGGTGGGGGTGTACGAGGAGATGACGCGATCCATCACCGTACGGCCGGAGCGCCGCTGCACTTCTTCGCGGCTGTGGTGACCGGCGGCATGCAGCGGCAGGAAGGCGAACGGGCCGGTCGCGACCCACCACAGCCGCGGGCGCCGGTCCAGGGGCCGGGGCCCGGTGTGGCCGAGTGCCGACAGCACCGGCTCCGTGACATGGCCCCAGGCCCAGCGCAGGACGTCGCCGATGTCCTGACGGGCCTCCCGCGCGCTGTGCAGCCCCGTGACGTGTTCCGCGACCGTCCGCTCCGTGACGTCGGGCAACGGAACGGCCCGCACAGGCCGCTCGGGGTCGTCGGTGAGGATCAGTGCGTCGCATCCGTGCACACTCGCGTTGACCAGCACCACCGGTCCGGCGGCCGCTTCGCGGCGCAGCTTGGTGATCGACGGGCGGCCCTGGAAGTCCTCGAACCCCTCAAGTGCGCGGATACGGGCCAGTACGTCGTCCCACTGTTCTTCCAGCCATACGCGCCGCCGATCCGCGCGCTCGGCCTCGCGCAGCCCGGCCGGAGCCCCCGCCGGGAGTCCCTCACCCACGGCGGCGGAGTCCGCAAGGCGGAGCCGCTCTTCCGGCAGGTCCAGCAACACGCGGATGCGCTCGAACTCGCCGGCGAGCGCCGGATGGCGCTCGGCCAGCCGGGCGGTCTCGGAACGGGCCCCCAGCCGCTCCTCGATCAGCACGCCTCGCGCCTGTTCGAGCAGTTCCACCGCCGCTTCGGGTGCTCCGGCCGCCAGGGCCGCACTTGCCGCCTCCGGGCCGAGCCCGGCGGTTTTACCCAGACCCAGTTCGCGGTCCATCCGCTCCAGCCGTTGGGGGGCCACCCGCGGAAGCGACTCGACGGCGATCCGGTAGGCGTCCAGCGCGGCGCCTCGGTCGCCCAGGGCGAGTTCCACCCGGCCCAGCAGGCGGTGCGCGGCCACCTGTTGCCAGGGCAGCACGTACGGCCTCGCCGCGGCCTCCGCCGCGTGGTCCCGGGCCTCGCGCAGCACGTCCGGATCGCCGCGGTGCTGGTGTTCGTGCAGCAGGGCGAGTACCAGTTCGATGAGGTGATCAGCGCGGTAGAGGGCAGTGCCGGTGGTTCCGGCGGCCACGAGCCGCCCGGTCTCCACCAGGTCGTCCAGCAGGTCCGGGGTGGGCTCTTTCTCGTACTCGGCCCGCAGCGCCTTGGCCAGATTGCTCAGGAACACGAACCGCTGGGGGTGGTCGTCCCCGGCGGCGTCGCAGGCCCGTGACGCCTCGGCCCGTGCCTCGCCGAGCGCCTCCGCGTCACCGGTGATCAAGTACCTCATCATCATGGCCATGCTCAGGGCATTGTGGAGGCCAGGAAGCAGCAGGCCGTCCGAAGCCAGGTCAAGTGCCTCGCGAGCCGTCTTGACCGCCTCGTCGAGAATCTTCTCCTCGCCCCTGCGGCCGTGCAGTTCCAGCAGCGTGCCGACCAGGGTGTGGAGCACCGCTGCTCGCAGGACGTGGCCGGGTGGCACGGCACCCGCGGCCGTACGCGAGGCGCGGACCGCCTCCCGCAGATCCGCGGTACGCCCCGTCCGCCCGTAGCGGGTCAGCAACACGGAGGCGAGTGTATTCGCGTGCGCCGCCCGGTTCGGGTCTCCGGGGGGGGTGGCTTCGAGGGCGTGCTGAGCCGCGTCGGCCGCCTCGCGCAGCGTGTCGTCGTCCGCCGTGGCCCGGTGCAGCAACAGACGTGCGTTTGCCAGGGTGTTGAGGGCGGATCCGCGGCCCGCTCCCACCGAGGGCGATCCGGCTGCCTGCTCCGCGCGCTGGGCGGCCTCCCGTGCCGCGGCCACGTCGCCGGTGATCTCATGGCGGGTCAGCATGACGTTGGCCAGGATGAGCAGCGCGACGGCGTGCTGCGGGTGGCCTTCGCCGGTGGCTGCCACGGCCTCTCGTGCGGTGGCCTCCGCCTCGGCGAGGCCGCCCGGTTCCCGGGTACGTTCGTGCTCCAGGCGCAGTGCCACGGCGAGCGTGCACAGACACGGTCCGCGGAAGGGGGCACTCTGGGGATCGGCGACCGCTTCGCGGCTCGCCGCGATCGCCTCCCGCAGGGCATCCGCGTTGCCGGTCAGGACGTACCCAAAGCGCAGCGTGCCGCTGAGCGTGTTCAGCAACGCGGCACGCTGGGGATGTCCCGGAGGGGCCTGCTTCAACGCACGGCGGCTCAGCGCCACGGCCTGTTCCAAGTGGGCCGCCGACCGGCTCTGTTCAGCCCTCGCACGAGCCGCGCGTGCCTGCCGCTCGAGCATCAGCACGCGTGCCTGCCGGACGAGCCACAGCGGCTGAATCAACGACACACCGGTACCTCTTTCTCGGGCTGGGTCGGTCCCGCCGTCATCGCCGTCGTGGGCTGTCAGCGGCCTTCCGTCGCATCAAGCGGGCCGATCGCGTCCCGGACGCGAGCAGCGGCCTCGGCATCCTGGTACGTGTTGAGGACGAAGGCGAGCGCCGAGCCCGATTCCGCCATGCCGGTGCCGGGCTCCAGTCCGGAACACCGGACGCGGTCCGCGCCCTCCACGGCGCAGGAGGCCGCCTCCCGCGCATCGTTCAACAGCAGCAGCAAGCGGGCCTGGTTCCACAACTCCGCGGCGTGCCGCAGCAGGTCCTCCGGACCGTCCCGGCCGACGAGGCCGGCGCAGATCCTCCGGGTCTCTGCCAGGTCCTCCTCGGCACCGACGACGACCCTGGCGAGGTGGCGCAGCAGATCGTTCGAGCGCCAGTTGCTGAACCCTTCCTTCAGCGACTCGGCCGTCCTGGTCAGCGACCCCCAGTGGTCCGTGTCGAAGCCGATGGAGATCTCTTTGCCGCTCTTCTCCAGGATGAGGATCAGCTCGCCCTTCACCACCGGGGGCAGGTAGGAATAGGTCCGCCGTTCCCGCTGCGCGAAGACCCCCTCCACGCTCATCGTCTCGCCCGTCTTGGGCCGGGTCAGTGTGCCCGTCACCATAGGAGGAACAACCAGCAGGTCGCAGCGGTGTTCCTTGGACTTGCCCAAGTGTCCGACCGGGATGTCGAGGGTGAACTCACCCCGCTCGGCCGCGATCGACGTCCGCTCGTCCCCGCTCAGCCTCCGCCCGTCAGCCACCAGATGCCGAGCACTGCCGCCAGCCCCAGCGTGACTGCCGCGATGGCGAGCGTCGTCCTCCGCCGGCCGCGCCTGCCCCGGTGGGCCGCCGGGGCGGGTGCTTTTCCCGCGCTCACCGCCCCCGTGGCGGGCTTCATGCCGGGCGTCTCCGACAGGTTCTGGGTTTCCCGCAGTTCGCTGTCGTGGAGCAGGACGGCCACGTCGTCAGGCAGTGCTTGCGCCGCCCGCCGCGCGCCCGACACGGAGCCGAGGGCGTGAGTCGTGAAAGCGATGCCGGGCCGGGCGTCCTGAAGCAGCCGGCGGGCCCGCGCCCGGAACTCCCTTCGCGCCACCGGGTCCTGCACGCCGCCCACCCAGGAGGTACGCCGGTCCTCGTCCTCTGCCGTGGTCTCGTGCGCCGCCGCGGCCCCCTCGCCGAGCGCGGCGAGCAACCGTTCCTCGACCTCCCGCCAGGCGGCCCCTCTGTTCCCGCTTCCCGCGTCCTCGGCCCTCCTCAGCCAGGCGTCCACGTAGTCCGCCGCGAAGGCCGCGTCCAGGGCCCGGCCCAGCCGCTCCCGCTCCCCGTCCTCCAGCCCGCACCGGACCAGCCAGGCGCCGAGGGCCGGGGCCTCGTGCACGTCGTCCACCACGACGGTGTACCGGATCCGTGTACCGATCACATCGCGCCGCCCTGAGGGGATCCCGCTCAGCAGCAGCCCTGTCGTCTCCCCGTCCCGGCGGCTCACGACGAGTTCCTCCGCCTCCAGGAAGAGCCACTGGCCGATGCTCTCCCACCACCGCCGGGGCGGGGACTCGCCGAGGAAGGCGTAGTCCATCCGCCGCTCAGTGCCCCGCGTCATCACATAGGCGCGCATTCCGCGGTTCACCACTCTTCCACTCGGGGATCGGCCGGGGTCGCGGCGATCCTCCGCAGCGCCCCGGCCAACTGCTCCCGGCGCCGTTCGGCCTCCGTCAGAGTCCGGTGGCTGTCGAGCCGCGTGTTCCTGTTGTCCCGGGCTTCACCGGAGAAATAGAAGTCGACCGCTCCCCAGAAACCCTTGCGCTCGGCCTTGCGTTCCAGTGCCGTGTCGTACGTCGTCCGCGCCTCGGCCGCCCGCTTCTGTTCCGCCCGGTCCTGGCCTGAAATGACACACCGGCACAGTTCCTGCATCACGGTGCCTGCGGCCTTCACCTTGACCTTGGGCGGTATCTCCCGGAACCGGTAGTGGCCCTGGAAATCCAGCAAGGGGTCGCCGTCGTCGTCGACCCTGTTGATCCATTCGCCCTCCATCAGGTCCACACAGCCGTAGGTGTCGATGGGGGCGTAGATCACCCGGACCGTCCGGTTCTTCGATTCCTCTTGGACCACCTCGATCATCGACCGGTACTTCTCCCGCACCACTTGCCTCAGCCGTGCCGCCTCGCGGCCCTTCCCCCCGTTGTCGTCGAAGTACTTCTCGCACTTCAGCGGGGCGAGCACCAGCACGGCCGGTTCCTCGCGGTGCGCGGGAAGATTGCGGGCGCGGGCCCACTTGCGGGCCATCGCCTCGACATCCTCGAAGCCGAGCAGATCGGCCGCGGCCCGGCGCTGGGCCGGAGTGACCGCTTCCATCAGCACGGCCGCCTCCACCGGCACAAGGAGCATCAGGCTCTCCGTGATGTGCGCCTCGCAGTCCGGCCATTTCTCCTTGGCGTCGGGCCTCTTGCTGCGCTCTGCCGGATCCAGCCATGTCCCGGGGTAGTCGAGAATGCTGAAGGGGATTCCCGGCAGGCTGTCGCCCGCGGCCTTGAGGCCCACGTCGTAGACGAACATCGACTGGCTGCCGCCCAGTGACGCCGAGTCGAACTCCCGTGCCTCGATCGCCCGTCGCAGATCCTTGCGGTTCCTGCGGACCCGCATCTCCGTCTCCTCGCCCAGGACGAGGTCGATCTCGGTGCCGGACAGCATGGTCTCGGTCTCGGCGAGGATGGCCGTCAACAGGGTTGTCTTGCCGACCCTGCTCGGACCCACCATCGACGCCTTGAATGACAGCGTCAACGCCCAGTCCTCTCTGCCGCGGTGCGCGGACGCTCATCGGTGATCAAGGGCCGAAGATCCGTGGCCAGCCGGCGTACCCGCCGCAGCCCGTCCGTCGCAGCCTGCGGTCCGGTGCCTTCTCCCGGCCACAGGCGGTCCTGGAAGACGGCCACAAGGCGGCGGAACTCCGCTTCTGAGGAGTCCGCACGCACGAAGGCGTCCTCTAACTGCTCGCCGTAGGCGAACAGCACCTGGGCCGTCGTTCCCGGCTCCTGCGCCAGGACGGCCTGCGCGTCGTACGCGGCCTGCCTGGCCAACTGCGTCACCCGGTTGAACAGTTCGGCGCTGCCTTCCGCCGTTCGCGGTACCGCGAGCAGGGTGGTGGCTGCGTTGCCGCCGCCCGGGTCGTCCTCCTCCGGGAACAGCACATCGAGTGCGCGACGCAGCCGGGGCAGCACCCGCGTGCGGTAGTCCAGCCGGACGTCCAGGGCGAAGTCGAGGGTCTCGGCCAGCGCCGGACACGGATCGGGCGCGTCCCGCAGGACCTCTGCCATGGCGGCGAGCACGTCCTGCGGCCGGGCACTGAGGTCGTCCGTCAGCAGCGCGAGCCGGGGGCCGAGTGCGGCGACCAGACCCGCCCAGTACTCGTCGCGGCGTTGGAGCAGCAGATCATCGACCGCCGAGAACCGGCGGGCCATCTCCACCCGTACCCTGTTCAGCTCGTCGGACGCGAAGGGCAGAGAGGCGCGATCCACCCGGAAACGGCTCAGCGCCCGTTGCTGCCACACCTCGGGCCCCTCGCCGAAGCCACTCAGAACCCACTCGCGAATCTCCTTGTGAACCTCGGCGACCCGGTCGAAGAACTCAGTGTCCTCGTAGTCGTTGTCCGCGCGCCCGCGCAGCGTGTCCACCCATGCCTGCAACGACGCCGCGACCTCCGCACGGAGCGTTTCGGCTCGGGCGATCATCTGTTCCGTCAGCGTGGGTACGGACAGCATGCGGAGCATGGACGACAGCCCGTCCAAGTCTTCCTTGATCCGGTCCCGCCGGTCACGGCAGACCGCGACCGCATCTGCGATGACGACCTCGTCCATCCGAGGCAGCGCTGTCGCGAGGTGTTCCAGAATCGGCTCCAGCACCTGCTCCCGGACGGCGTCCCGATCAGCGCCGTCGGCGAGAATCACCCAGTAGCCACGGCCTCCAGCGGGATCGTTGAGCCGGTCGCGAAGATCGTCGTGGAGCGCCGCGATGTTCTCCGGAAGGCATGCTCCGCTGTTGACCAGGATCAGGGTGAAGTCCCGTGCGTCGGCCACTTCGCAGGCGCTGCCGATCAGTTGCAGCGCGCGGGCGTCCTCCTCGGCCCACATGGCGTTGGTGTCCGTGGGCCGTTTGACGACGATCGCGAAGTCGATGTCATTGCGAAGACCGGCCAAGTGGTGTTCTTCCGCACTCGGGGTCAGCTCGCCGAGGCCCGGCAGATCCACCAGCCCCAGCGCGGTCACGTCCTCGACGGGGAAGGCGCAGGTGATCACTGCGTCCCGGACCGCCAGATACGGCCGCCGCTCCGGCTCCGCGTCGGCCTCCGGATACGCCACCCACTCCCGGATGTCCGTCAGGTCCACGGTGCGAACCTCGCCGGTGAGAAATTCCCGGTAGGAGGCCAGCGCCTGCTGAGCCTCGCGCACCCGGGCCAGCATCGGCCCCAGCCTGGGCTGGTCCATGCCTTTCCCGTCCGGCCCGTCGACCACCCGTGGATAGGGGTAGCCGGCGAATGCCGACAGATCCCGTGGCACCGGTTGGAGACGCAACTCGGCGTGGTAGGGGGCGATCACCTCGTCCATGAAGGACCGCTCCGTGTGCATCGTCAGACGCGCTCCGCGGTCCGTGAGCGAGTGGTAGATCCTGCTGCGGACAGCCGTCACCGGCTGTCCGCGGCCACTGGGTATTTGGCGGTCGTCCAGCCCCGACAGAGATTGCAGCACCGTGCTCTTGCCGTTTCTGGCACGGCCACTCACGCCTATGTTGACCGTCTCCCGGTTCACCCTGCCGCGTACCGTGGCAAGTGCGTCCAGGCACTCCTGTGCTGCCCGGGTCATCCCCGCCAGGTCCAGCGACCCGAGGAGGCCGGTGACCGTGCCGTCGGGTTCCACGGCCCGTATCCCGGCCACCGCATCGCCCAGCTCCGTGATCACCCCCAGAATGCGCCGCCATCGATCGATCTGCTCATCGACGACCGGAAGATGCTCACGCCGTCTGCGCAGTACCGCGTCAAGACGTTCCCCGTTGTCAATCACTGTTCAGCAGCCCCCCTGGCGCCCAATGAATATCCCCCGTACCCGCCAACAGGCGCATTTATCCGCCGCGAACGGTGCTTCTCCCCAGGAGTCCGACGCGGATTGCCAAAGTATCCAAGAAGTCAGCCACGCCGTGGCGTTTCCGGCAGTTCACTGCTCTGCCCTCGATGAGGAGCCGCCACGGGGAGCGATCCATCCACGTCGATGGGCCTTCCGGAAATCCCTGGCCGGCCGAGCAGCTGCGCTCCCTGCGTCTCACTCACCTGCCCCACGGCAATGAGTGGAAGTGCGGCCTCCGGTCAGGGCGTCGCCGTCGATACGACATACACCTTGGGGCGGGAGGTATGGGTCATGTCCACGGTGATGTCCTGCGAGGGCCGCGGGTCCTTCTGCCCATGCGTGATGCCTGCCCAGTCGTCTCCCCCGGTGAAGTCCCAGCCGACAGTCTCGGCGTCGCGCGTGCTGATGGTGATCATGCCGTCGTCGAGCTGGGCGCGACTGGTGCCCACGCCTTTCAGGAACCGGTCGAGCCCGGCGGACGTGGTGCGGAACTGCACGTACAACCGGCTGGTCTTCCAGTTGCTCGTCTCGTAGTAGGCGACGTCGGTGGATTTCCCGGGGATCGGCACCTCGAAGACGCGGCGCTTCATCTGCGACGGCCAGGTTTGGCGCAGGCCGGTCGCCGAGGACTCCGACTCCTTGTCGCGGCCGCTGTCGCGGCTCTGCTCGGCGGAGATGACCAGATAGCCGGCCGGGATGCCGACGAGCAGCACGATGGTGATGGCCGTCAGCCAGCGGCGCAGGAGCATATGGCGCCGGCCCTCGGGGGGACGGGCGCTCTCGTCCGGGCACGTGGACTGGCGGGGCAAGGTCATTACGGTTCCTGGGTGGGGCGGGCAGTGCTGGAGTTACGGATGGCCTGCGCATAGCGCTCGTACCGCTCATGGCGCTCCACGCGGCGCCGGTTGGCGCGGCGGAAGCGGCGGGCCACAAGCCGCGCGAGGTCTGCGGCGCCGACCATACCTGCCTCGGGGCCGAGCTGCGCCTTGATGATACGAGCCTCGGGTCGGTAGCCGCGGCCGGTCAGATGCCGCCGGAAGGCGTCCCGGGCAGGTCCGATGAGCAGGTCGTCCGCTGCGCTGACGCCCCCGCCGATGACGAAGCAGGAGGGGTCGAGCGCGGCGGCGAGATTGGCGATGCCGACGCCGAGCCACTGGCCGATGTCCTGGAAGAGCTCGATGCACATGGCGTCGCCGTCGCGGGCGAGCTCGGTGATGAGGGGGCCGGTGATGTCGCCTACGCTGCCGCCGACCCGGTCGATGAGGCTGTGGGCGACCGGGGAGTCGGCCGCGGCCAGCTCGCGGGCCTCGCGTACGAGGGCGTTGCCCGAGCTGTACTGCTCCCAGCAGCCGCGGTTGCCGCAGGGGCAGCGGTGGCCGCCGGGCACGACCTGCATATGGCCGAATTCGCCGGCGACTCCGTACTTGCCGCGCTTGACCTGGCCGTCCTCGAGGATCGCGCCGCCGATACCGGTGCCGAGGGTGATCATGACGAGGTGATCCTCGCCGCGGCCCGCGCCGAAGCGCCACTCCGCCCAGGCGGCGGTGTTGGCGTCGTTGTCGACCAGGACGGGGACGGCGAGCCGGGCCGACAGGGCGTCGCGAAGGGGCTCGTTGCGCCAGGCGAGATGGGGGGCGAAGAGGACCTTGGAGCGGTCGGCGTCGACCCAGCCGGCCGCACCGATGCCCACGGCGTGCACATCGTGCCGGTCGGACAGGTCCAGTACGAGCTCGCAGATGGTGTCCTCGACGACCTTCGGGCTCTTGGACTTGTCCGGCGTCTCGGTGCGGATCTTCTCCAGAATGACCCCGTCGGCGTCGACGACGCCCGCCATCACCTTCGTACCGCCGATGTCGATGCCGACGGTCGGGACGCGGGGCGCGGTCAGGTGCGAGCGCCGCTCGCGGGTGCCGATGGTCCTCAGGACGGTGGCGCGTGCGGAGCCACGGTGCGCGAAGTCGCGGTAGGTGCTCATGTCCCTGCGGGGTCTCGGGGGCGGGTGGGTGGTTCACCGGCGATTCTGCCAGGCACCGCGACCGCCCGTGCGCGGGCGGGGTTACGCCCCCCCACCCGAGGGCTCCGCCCCGGACCCCGGGTATGCGAGCTTCGGCCGCATGTCCTCAATCGCCGGACGGGCTGGAATTGTCGGCCAGGGCCGCACCATCAAGCCCCGCCGGCGTTTGAGGCGTGGGGTTCCGGGGTGAAGCCCCGGCAGGCGCTAGGACGCGGGCGGCTCGTCCTTCACCGGATGGCCGCCGAGATGCCTCGGCACCGGTGCCCGCTCCAGCTCGTGGCGCAGGTCCTCCAGCTCGCTGCCGCCCGCCATCTGGCGGGTGAGCTCGTCCAGAGTCACCGAGTCCTTGGTGTGGCTGCCCGACATCTTGCCGCGCTTGAGCAGTACGAAGCGGTCGCCGACCAGATACGCGTGATGCGGGTTGTGGGTGATCAGCACCACGCCCAGTCCCGCGTCACGTGCCGCCGCCACATACTTCAGCACCACGCCCGACTGCTTCACCCCGAGCGCGGCCGTCGGCTCGTCCAGCACCAGGACCTTCGCGCCGAAGTAGACGGCCCGGGCGATCGCCACGCACTGGCGCTCACCGCCCGAGAGCGTCCCGATCGGCTGGTCGACATCGCGCAGGTCGATGCCCATGCGCAGCAGTTCCGACCGGGTGGTCTCGCGCATCAGCTCGACATCGAGACGCTTGAAGGGGCCGACGCCCTTCGTCGGCTCTGAGCCGAGGAAGAAGTTCCGCCAGACCGGCATCAGGGGTACGACGGCGAGGTCCTGGTAGACCGTGGCGATACCCCGGTTCAGCGCCTCGCGCGGGTTGGCGAGGCTCGTCTGCTCGCCCTCGATGAGGAACGTGCCCGCGTCGTGCCGGTGCAGACCCGCGATGATCTTGATCAGGGTGGACTTGCCCGCGCCGTTGTCGCCGAGGACGCAGGAGATCTGCCCGGCGTGGACCTCGAGCGAGACGCCTTCCAGGGCACGGATGTTCCCGTAGTACTTACTGACGTTGTCCAGCTCTACGAGGGCCGTCATTTGCTTGCCTCCGCACGCTTGCGGACCCATGCGTTGAGCAGGGTGGCCAGAAGGAGCATCGCTCCCAGGAAGAACTTGAACCAGTCCGGGTTCCACTCCGCGTACACGATGCCCTTGCTGGTCATGCCGAAGATGAACGCACCGACCGCCGAGCCGATCGCGGAGCCGTAGCCGCCGGTGATCAGACAGCCGCCAATGACGGCAGCGATGATGTACGTCAGCTCATTGCCGACGCCCTCGCCGGACTGCACCACGTCGAACGAGAACAGCAGATGCTGGCCCGAGACCCAGGCGGCGAAGGCGACGCCCATATACAGGCCGATCTTGGTCTTGTTGACCGGGACGCCGACCGCGCGGGCGGCGTCGGCGCCGCCGCCGACGGCGAAGATCCAGTTGCCGAAGCGGGTACGCAGCAGGATCCAGGTGGCAAGCGCGACCAGTCCGAACCACCACAGGATGGTCACCTTCAGCGTGACATCGCCCAGGGTGAGCTGGGAGGCGAAGAGCTTCTTCGCCGAGGCGAAGCCCTCCATGTCGCCGATGGACCTGGTCGAGACCGTGCCGCTGATCAGCTTGGTGAAGCCGAGGTTGAGGCCGGTCAGCATCAGAAACGTACCGAGCGTGATGATGAAGCTGGGAAGTTTCGTACGGGTCAGCATGAAGCCGTTGAAGACCCCGACCGCGAGCGTCACCAGCAGCGAGACGAAGATGCCGACCCAGACGTTCGCCGTCATCTGGTAGCTGAACATCGCGGAGATCAGCGCGGAGCTGGTCACCAGGACGCCGGCCGAGAGATCGAACTCGCCGCCGATCATCAGCAGCGCGACCGGCACGGCCATGATGCCGAGGGTCGACGCCGCGTACAGGACGGTGGAGAGGCTGGACGCCCGCAGGAACGAGTCCGCCACGATCGAGAAGAAGATGAAGACCGCGGCGGCGCCGACGACCGAGCCCAGCTCGGGCCGGCCCATCAGCTTGCGCAACGGAGAAGTACGCAGCAGCCGCTCGTCGCTCTTCTGTGGTGGTGTGGCAGGTGGTGCGGTCGCACTCATCGGGTCCCCCGCTCTGTGTATTCCTCCAGCTCCGCGGCGTCCGTCTTGGTGATGATCTGCGGTCCGGTGAGGACGGGCCGCCCGCCGCCGAGCACATCGGCGTTGTACTTGTAGAGCCACAGCAGGTCCACGGCCTGATACCCCTGGAGGTACGGCTGCTGGTCGACGGCGAAGCCGAGCGTCCCGGCCTTCAGACCGGCGGCGACCTTGGCGTTCAGGTCGAAGGTGTCCACCTCGGCCTTGCTCTCCGCGGTCTTCCTCGCCTGCACGGCGGCGTCGGCGAACGGCGCGCCCAGCGTGACGACGGAGTCGATGGAGCGGTCCGACTGGAGCTTCGCCTCGATGGACGCCTGTACGTCGGGCATGTTGGTGCCGTCGACGTAGAGGTTCTGAAGGTCGCCGCCGAAGGTCTTCTTCGCGCCGGCGCAGCGCTGCTCATGGCCGACGTTGCCCTGCTCGTGCAGCACGCACAGGGCCTTCTTCCTGCCCCGCTTGTCGAGTTCGTCGCCGACGGCCTCACCGGCGATCGTCTCGTCCTGGCCGATATGGGTGAGCGCGCCGTACGCCTTGGACTGCTCGGAGCCCGAGTTGATGGTGATCACCGGGATGCCGGCCTTCTCCGCCTCTGCGATGACGGCCTTCATCGCGTCGGGCTTGGCGAGCGTGACGATCAGTCCGTCGACCTTCTTGTCGATGGCCGCCTGGACGAGCTGGGCCTGCTGCTGGCCCTCGTCGTTGTGCGAGTACAGGAAGTTGATGTTGTCCTTGACAGCGGCCTGCTCGGCGCCGTTCTGGACGATGTCCCAGAAGGTGTCGCCGTCGCCCGAGTGGGTGACCATGGCGAAGGTCCAGCGGGGCGTGGTGACGGCGGCCTTGCCGGACGCGGCCTGGGCCTTACGGGCGTCCTCCGCGCGCTTGCCGCCCGTGCTGCTGCATCCCGCGAGGGAGGCTCCGAGTACCGCTGCCAGCACCGCGCCGAGCGCGCGTACCCCTGTCCTTGCCCTAGCCACGACGCCGTGCCCTTCTTGCCGTACTCGCTGTGCTTCTCGGTGCGGCCGGGAGTCGTGACGACTCGCCCCGGCCGCCCAAGTATGTGTCACAGCAGGTCGGCGCCTGGGCATCGGGTATGCCAGGTACGTCATCGGGTGCCGTCGGCGGTGAGCTTCTCCAGCGCCGGCACGTCCTTCTCGGTGACGAGTGCCGGGCCGGTGAGAATCGGCTTGCCGCCGCCGATCACGTTGCCGTTGGTCTTGTTGAGCCAGAGCTCGTCGATGGCGAGGTAACCCTGGAGGTAGGGCTGCTGGTCCACGGCGAAGCCGATCTCGCCGGCCTTGAGCTGCTTGACCACCTCGGCGTTGAGGTCGAAGGTGTTGACCTCGGCGCTGGAGCCCGCGCCCCCCTTGGCCTTGACGGAGGCGGCGGCGAAGGGTGCGCCGAGCGTGACGACGGCGTCGATGTCCTTGGCGCTCTGCAGCTTCGCCTCGATCGAGGAGGTGGAGGCGGGCATGTTGGTGCCCTCCACGTTGAGGTTCTCCACGGTGCCCTTGAACGTCTTCTTCACGCCGGCGCAGCGGGCTTCGAGCGAGACATTGCCCTGCTCGTGGATGACGCAGATGGCCTTCTTCTTGCCGCGCTTGTTGAGCTCCTCGCCGACCGCCTCGCCGGCCACGGTCTCGTCCTGGCCGATGTGGCTGAGTGCGCCGACCTCCTTGGAGAACTCGGCGCCGGAGTTGATCGTGACGACGGGTATGCCGGCCGCGACGGCCTTCTTGACGACGTCCTTGACGGCTTCCGGCTTGGCGAGGGTGACGATGATGCCGTTGACCTTCTGGTCGATGTAGGTCTGGATGAGCTGGGCCTGTTCCTTGCCCTCCTTGTTGGCGGCGTAGAGGAACTCGACGTTGTCCTTGCGGGCCGCGACCTTGGCTCCGCTCTGGACGATGTCCCAGAAGGTGTCGCCCTCGCCGGAGTGCGTCACCATCGCGATCTTCAGTCTTTGGGTGGTGGCGGGCTCGCCGCCGCCGCCTTCGGAGGGGCTGTCCTTCGCCTCCTTGCCGCCGGAACTGCTGCATCCGGCGACGACGACCAGGGCACTTGCGGCGAGCAGGGCTGCTGCCGTGCGGGTGGTACGCATGGTGGATCCGCCTTCTCTCCCGGCCGCCCGGTTGCGGCTGGGTGAGTTTTTACGGCGGTCACGCGACCCCGTCAAGACTTTGTCCGAACATTCTTACTCAGAGGACATTCTTACGTGACCTTGCGCGGCCTCGCGCGGCCCTCCCGGCTGTCACATCCAGTCACGGCCAGTCACGACTGGTCACGGCTGGTCACGGCCGGACGAGGAGCTGGAACTCGAAGGCGTAGCGCGAGGCGCGGTAGATGTGCGAGCCGAACTCGACCGCGCGGCCGGTGTCGTCGAAGGTGATGCGCTCCATCGTCAGCAGCGGGGCGCCGATCGCCTCGGTGAGCAGTTCGGCCTCCACGTCGGTGGCGGCCCGCGCCCCCACCGACTGGCGGGCGCTGTGCAGAGTGATCCCCGCGGCCCGCATCATCCGGTACAGACCGGTGGCCTCCAGACGTTCGGTGTCGCAGTCGAAGAGGCCGGCGGGCAGATGGTTGCGCAGCCTGGCCATCGGCTCGCCGTGGGCGTACCGCAGCCGCTCCACGAGCTGGACGCTGCTGCCCTCCGCCACCCCGAGGGCGGCCGCGACCTCCGCGCTCGCGGGCTCGACGGCGTTGCGCAGCACGACGGTGGCCGGGCGCTGGCCGGCCGCCTCGAGATCGTCGTACAGGCTGCTGAGCTCCAGCGGGCGCTTGACCTGGCTGTGCACGACCTGGGTGCCGACGCCACGGCGGCGGACCAGCAGGCCCTTGTCGACGAGGGACTGGATGGCCTGGCGGACGGTCGGGCGGGACAGGCCGAGTCTGCCCGCCAGCTCGATCTCGTTGCCGAGCAGGCTGCCGGGGGTGAGGGTTCCTCTCTCGATGGCCGCTTCCAGCTGTTGCGACAGCTGGAAGTAGAGCGGGACCGGACTGGTGCGGTCCACGCTCAGCTCGAGAGACAGAGACGGGTCCGTCACGTGTCTGGGCTGCTTGGGCACGGGGCGAGCGTAGTCGCAGGGAATGTTGACGGGAAGTCGTGAAGTTCGGTTGTCAGGACAAAGTCTTGACAGGGCGGCGGCCACCCGGTCACCTTTGGGCCATGCGCATCGGACTCATCGGAACGGGACGTATCGGCACCTTTCATGCGGGCGTGCTCAGCCGCCACCGGGAGGTGGGTTCGCTGGTCGTGGCGGATGCCGACCCGGCGCGGGCGGCCGAGGTCGCCGATCGCACCGGGTCCACGGCCGCGCCCAGCGCGGACGAGATCTTCGCCTGGGGCGTGGACGCCGTGGTGATCGCCTCCGCCACCGCCGCCCACGCCGAACTCATCGCCCGCGCCGCCCGCGCCGGGCTCCCCGCCTTCTGCGAGAAGCCGATCGCCCTGGATTTGCCGGGCACGCTCGGCGCCCTGCGCGAGGTCGAGTCGGCGGGCACCGTGCTCCAGCTCGGCTTCATGCGCCGTTTCGACGCCGGGTACACCGCGGCCCGTGAGCTGGTGCGCTCGGGCCGGCTCGGTCGGCTGCACACCGTACGGGCCATCACCTCCGACCCGGCCCCGCCGCCCGCCGCGTATCTCCCGCTCTCCGGCGGCCTCTACCGGGACTGCCTGGTCCATGACTTCGACATCCTGCGCTGGGTGACCGGGCGCGAGGTGGTCGAGGTGTACGCGACCGGCTCGGACACGGGCCCGTCGATGTTCCGCGACGCGGGGGACGTCGACACGGCGGCCGTGCTGCTCACGCTGGACGACGGCACGCTGGCCACGGCGACGGCCACCCGGTGCAACGGCGCGGGTTACGACGTACGGATGGAACTGGCCGGCGAACTCGACCAGATCGCGGTCGGCCTGGACGACCGTACGCCGATCACCTCGACCGAGCCGCAGGGCCCACCGGCGGCCACCAAGCCGTGGCCCGGGTTCCTGGAGAGGTTCGCCCCCGCCTATGAGGCGGAGCTGGACGCCTTCGTCCGGGTGGTGCAGGGCGAGGCGGAGAACCCCTGCGACGGCCACGAGGCGCTGACGGCCCTGCGGATCGCGGAGGCGTGCGAACTGTCCCGGCGGGAGCACCGGCCGGTGCGGCTGGCTGAGATTCCGGCGGACTGACGACTCCCGGCGGACCGAGATCCCCGCCCGCCTCCCGAAAAATCTCAGGACTGTTGGGCGGACAGTACGGTGCCCTGCGCGACTGCGCAGAGGGTCTCGTCGCCGTCGGTGTTCACGGTGAACAGATCGCACCGTACGACGGCCTGCCGTCGCCCGGTGTGCACGACGGCGGCCCGGGCGATGAGGGTCCGGCCCGTCGCCGGGCGGATGTACTGGACGGAGAACCCGCCGGTCAGCACGGCGGGACCGAGTGTCGTACCGGCGGCGAAAGTGATCGAGTTGTCGGCGGCGTACGCGATCACTCCCCCGTGCAGATAGCCGTTCTGCTGGTGCAGTTCTTCCCTGACGTCGACTTCGAGCACTGCCTGTCCATTGCCGAACGCGGTGATCCGCGCCCCCAGCAGACGGCTGAACGGCTGGCTGTCGAGGACCTTCTGGGCCAGGTCGAGGTCAAGTCCGGGCATGGTGGGGCTCCTTGGGAGATGGTGGTGGGGAGTTCTGCCGCTCGCCGTTCCGCGAGCCGAGGGGTGCGCGCCGTCGTACAGCCCGGCCTACGTCTGCTGCTCCTCGTCGAGCAGGCCCGCGTCATGCGCCAACAGGGCGATCTGGACACGGTTGTTGAGGTCCAGTTTGGCCAGGATGCGGGAGACATGGGCCTTCGGTGGCGGTGAGGCCGTCCATCGTCGGCATCCGGATGTCCATCAGGACCACGTCGGGCGCGAGTTCACCGACGAGCGCCGCGACCTCTGAGCCGTCGGCTCCCTCTCCCACGATCTCGAGACCGTCGGCGCCGCCGAGCATGAGGGCGAGTCCCGCGCGTACGAGAGGGTCGTCATCTACGACGAGCAACCGGATAGTCATGCGGCCCACGGTAGCCAGGCCCGGACGTGGAACCCGCCGTCGCCCGTCGCTCCGTGCTTCGCGAACATCGTGCTGGCGGTGCTGGGACTCGCGTTGCTGGTGGCCTCGGGCAGCGGCAGGCGCGTCTAGGGCGGGGCTCGGTCTCAACCGGTGAGGATGGCGGTGCGGCGGGACCAGGTCGGGTCGTTGAGCTGCGAGAGCATGAAGTGGGCGACGTCCGCGCGGCTGATGCGGGGCATGCCCTTGAAGTCGAAGCGCTCACCGACGCGGTAGGCGCCGGTGAACGGCCGGTTGGTCAGCGTCACGGGGTAGACGAGGGTCACGTCGAGGCCACTGGCGAGGAGCTTGCGGTCCGCCTGCTCCTTGTCGGAGAAGAGCTTTCTGAGCATCGTGCGGTAGAAGAACCGCTGCGGCACCGAGGCTTGCGCGTAGGTCCGGCCGACACCGAAGGCGGAGAGGAAGATCAGGCGGCCGACTCCCGCTTCACGCAGGGCGGGGATGATCGCGTCCACGGTCCGGCCGACGATGTCGGACGTCAGGCTCTTCCCCGACCCCATCGTGCTCAGTACCGCGTCCTGGCCCACGGCGGCCCTGGCGACTTCCTGTTCGTCGGTGACATCACCGACGAGCACGGTCAGCCGGTCGTCGAGCCGGGAGAGCTTTTCCGGACTGCGGACCAGCGCGGTGAGGTGATGGCCCGCGTCGACGGCCTGGGAGGCCACCCGCAGGCCGGTGGGCCCGGTCGCGCCGAGAAGCAGGAGTTTCATGCCGTCCTCCCGAGTGGGTGCAGGTCAGCCCATCTGCGCTTTGACGTGATCGACCACCTCGTTGAACTCCTTGGTCGGTGAGAAGTCGATGTACTCGCAGTCCTCGAGCGCTTCCGGGACGTGACCCGGCGGCCAGTAGAAGGCCTGTCCGGCTTCGTAGATCTCGTCGCCGTGCTGCGTCCGCATCTTCAGCCGCCCCTTGAACAGGTAACCCCAGTGGGGGCAGGGACAGAGATCATCGGGCATGCCCTTGATCGCCGGCCCCATGTCAGTGCCCTGAGGAAAGCGCACAAAGGCGACGGTCATGTCTCCACCCACGTCCTGCGTCCGCAGCTCCACACCGCCCCCTTCGATCGCGATGGGGGTGTCGTTCCGCGTCGTCGCCGTCATGGCTGCGCTCCTCCTTCACCCGGCTTCTCGGGCTTCTCCGGTCTGCTGGACCCCGAGAACTCCCTCTCCTCCAGCCTGTGCCCGGCGGCTGCGGTGCGCGACATCTGGCCGCACTCCGTGTCGCCGCGGCGGCCCACAGCATCACCGTGAGCGCTACTCGCTTTCGTCGAGCTCGTATGTGCCGTACTCGGGGCGGCCCGCGAGCTCGTACGTGTGGATGGCCACGCCCGCGCCGGTGGTGCGCGACCCGGCATGCCGGAACGCGGTGGGAACAGCGCCCTCCGCGAAGAGACGGCGGCCCTTCCCCAGCACGACGGGGAAGACGAGCAGGTTGAGCGTGTCGATCAGGTCGTGCTTCATAAGGGACTGGGCAAGGCCGCCGCTGCCGTGGATCTGCAGCTCCCCGTCCGTGCGCTCCTTGATCGCGGCGACCTCCTTGACGAGGTCACCGCCGATGACGGTGGTGCCCTCCCAGTCGGCCTTGTCGAGCGTGGTCGACGCGACGTACTTCGGCAGGGTGTTGAGCCGCGACGCGACCGGGTCGGCGGGGTCGGTCACCTTGGGCCAGTAGCCGGCGAAGATCTCGTACGTACGGCGGCCGAGCAGGAAGGCGCCGGCCCGGTCGAAGACCTCGTTGATGAACCGGCCGAAGTCCTCGTCCCCGTACGGCACGGACCAGCCGCCCAGGTCGAAGCCGTCACTGGTGTCCTCGTTCGGACCGCCGGGGGCCTGCATCACGCCGTCGAGCGTGACGAACGTGGTGATCGAGAGCTGTGCCATGGCAGTTGCCTGCTTTCAGGAGTGCTTTCTGAAGCGGTGTCGGGGTTCGGGTCCATCAGCTCAGACCGGGCCCGCGCCGGGAATTCATCGGTTCTGGGCTGAGCGGTCACACGCGGATTCAACGTCCGTTCGCCGCCAGACCCGAGGAGGCAGGGCCGCTTTCCTTGAAGTCGTAACCACTACCGACATAAGGGGTACGGATGTCCAGGACGGCTCTGGTGACCGGTGGCAGCCGCGGCATAGGCGCGGCGATCGCGCTGCGGCTGGCGCAGGAGGGTTTCGTTGTGGCGATCACCTATGTGCGGGACGAGGAGGCCGCCCAGGAGGTGGTCCGCAAGATCGAGGCGGCGGGGCGGCGAGGCCTCGCCCTACGCTCCGACGCGGCGGACGCGGAGGCGGCTCGTGCGGTCGTAGGCCAGGTCATGGACCGGCTCGGAAGCGTCGACGTCCTCGTCAACAACGCGGGCGTCGGGCGGCTCGGTCCCGTCGAAAGCCTCGCGCCGGCGGATGTGGACGAGGTGCTCGACGTGAATGTGCGGGCGGTGTTCCTCGTCTCGCAGGCGGCGGCCGCGCGGATGGGGCGCGGCGGACGGATCGTCTCCATCGGCAGCTGCGTGACGAAGTATGTACCGGGCCCGGGCGCCACGCTCTACGCGATGAGCAAGGCCGCGCTGACCGGCCTGACCAAGGCGCTGGCCCGGGAGGTGGGCAGCCGCGGAATCACGGCGAACCTGGTCCACCCGGGCCCGATCGACACGGCCATGAACCCGGCGGACGGCCCGTATGCCGAGCCGCAGAAGGCGGGAACGGCGCTGGGCCGCTTCGGCAGGCCGGAGGAAGTGGCGTCGCTGGTCGCGTACTTGGCGAGTGACGAGGCGGCGTACATCACGGGGGCGGAGCTCTCGGTGGACGGCGGCCACGCGGCGTAGCGCCTGCGGCGGGCCTGTTCCCCTCCCCGCCCCATCCCTAACTGGGGGCAAGCCCCCAGGCCCCCGCTACTCCCCCTGCGCCCGCAGCGCGTAGGGGGAGTGTCCTCAATCGCCGGACGGGCTTGATTTCCGCCGGTCGCCTGAGAGTTCACGCGGACCGGCGGAAATCTCAAGCCCCGTGGGGCCCCCCGGACGAAGTCTGGGGGAGATTGAGACGCAGAGTCCGGGGCCGAGCCCCACAAACAAGCCCCGTGGGGGTCCCCCCGGACGAAGTCCTGGGGAGTTTGAGGCGCGGGGCCTGGGGCGGAGCCCCGGAACCAAGCCCTGCCGGCGATTGAGGCACGGGGTCCGGGGCCGAGCCCGGCTCAGGGCGCGGGCGGAGCGGGGGAAAGCCGCGGGTCAGCCGCCCAGTTCCTTGTGCCTCGCCGCCAGGCGCTTCGCGCCCTGCTCCGTCAGCGAACCGAACAGCCGCAGCCGCGAGATCCCGCCGTCGGGGTATATGTCCACCCGGACGTGCGTGCCCGCCGCCGGGGCAGCCAGCGCAAAGCGGTGGTTCGTGTCCGGCTGGAGGCGGGTGCGCGGGAGGATCTCCGCCCACTCCCCCGTCTCACCGTCGCGGAGCGAAACCGCCGCCCAGCCCGCGCTGTTCCCCTTCAGATACGCCGTGTCGATCTCCACCGCGCGGATCTCGGACTGCTCCACCAGCCGATAGCGGATCCAGTCGTTGCCCTTGTCCCGGCGGCGGCGGGTCTCCCAGCCGTCGTCCATCTTGCGGGAGCGGCCCGGCTGGATGGTGTTGGTGGCCGGGGAGTAGAAGCGGTCGGAGGCGTCCTCGACCTGGCCGCCGTTCTCCAGCGCGACGACGTCGAACGTGCCGAGCGCACCGAGCCACGCAGGGTCGGGCGCGACCTCGCCGTAAACCCGCAGGCGGGCGATGCCGCCGTCGGGGTGCTGGTTGACGCGCAGATGCGTGAAGCGCTGCTCGACGTCGACCGCGAAGCCGTTCGCCGCGTGGCCGCCGACGGCCGTACGGGGGACGAGCGTCGCCCACTTCACGTCGTCGCCGAGCAGTTCCTCGGGCGACGGCGACCCGGGCACCGATGTCGCCTCGACCGACACCGCCTGCGGGTAGTTGCCGCGAAAGTGCGCGGTGTCGACGACGATGCCCCGTACGACACCGGGCGCGCCGAGCCGTACGAGCGCCCAGTCGTGATCGTCCTCGGTCGGGTGCGGCTGCGCGGCGCTCACACCGCGGCGACGTCGGGTCTCCCAGCCGTCCATGATCTTGCCCTTGTGACCGAAGTGCTCCGGGTCGAACTCCGCCGGCTCGGGCTTCAGCATGTTCTCGCGTTCGGCGAAGAACTCGTCGTTGGCGGCGATGACGCCCGCGCCGAGCCGCCGGTCGGCGAGGTCGGCGTAGTGGACGAACGGGAAGTCGGCCGTGCGGTAGTCGGCGTACGGGTCGCCGCCGCCGAACGGGCCGGCGTCACCGGTGAAGGAGGGGATGGACACGATCAGTTGTTCCTTTCGAGCAGCCGGCCGGTCGGCTCGGCCAGGATGCCGTTCTCCACGATGCGTTCGCCGCGCAGCCATGTCGACCTGACGACTCCGTGCAGGGTCTTGCCCGCGTACGCCGTCACCTGGTTGCGGTGGTGGAGTTCGGCCGGGTCGACGGTGAAGGTCTCGTCGGGCGCGAGGACCGCGAAGTCGGCGTCGCGGCCGGCTTCGATGGCACCCTTCTGGTCCAGTCCGGCGAGCCGCGCGGGGGCCGCCGACATCCAGCGGACCACGTCGTCGAGGGTGCGCCCGCGCTTGCGGGCCTCGGTCCAGATCGCGGGCAGGCCCAGCTGGAGGGAGGAGATGCCACCCCAGGCGGAGGCGAAGTCGGGGGTTTTCAGGTCGGTGGTGCAGGGCGAGTGGTCGGAGACGATGCAGTCGATCGTGCCGTCGGCGAGGCCTTCCCACAGGGCGTCCTGGTTCTCGGCCTCGCGGATCGGCGGGCAGCACTTGAACTCCGTTGCCCCGTCCGGGACTTCCTCGGCCATGAGGGTGAGAAAGTGCGGACAGGACTCAACGGTGATCTCGACGCCCTCGCGCTTGGCGGCCGCGATCAGCGGCAGGGCGTCGGAGGAGGACAGATGCAGTACGTGCACACGGGCGTTGAGACGCCTCGCGTGCGCGATCAGTCCCTCGATCGCGGTGTTCTCGGCGTCGCGCGGCCGGGACGCGAGGAAGTCGGCGTACTTCGGTCCTGACTCCTGGGGCGCCGCGGCCAGGTGGTGCGGGTCCTCGGCGTGCACGATCAGCAGTCCGCCGAAACCGGCGATCTCGGCCATCGACCGGGCGAGTTGGTCCTGGTCGAGCTCGGGGAACTCCTCGACGCCGGACGGCGAGAGGAAACACTTGAAGCCGAAGACTCCGGCGTCGTACAACGGCCGCAGGTCCTTCACGTTGGACGGGATCGCGCCGCCCCAGAAGCCGGTGTCGACGTGCGCCTTGGGCCGGGCCACGTCCCGCTTGGTGCGGAGGTTGCCGACCGTGGTGGTCGGCGGGAGGGAGTTGAGGGGCATGTCGAGCAGAGTGGTGATGCCTCCCGCCGCGGCCGCGCGGGTGGCGGTCCAGAAGCCCTCCCACTCGGTGCGGCCGGGGTCGTTCACATGGACATGGGTGTCGACGAGTCCGGGGAGTACGACATCGTCCCCGAAGTCCTCGAGCCGGGCCCCGGCCGGCACCTCGGCGTCGTACGGCAGCACCGCCGCGATCTTCCCGGCGGCGACCGCGACGGATGCGGCGCGCGTCCCCTCCGGGGTGATCACGCGAGTCGAGCGCAGTACCAGGTTCACGTCCACATCGGACACCCGTGCCCCTCACTTCCGTTCCGTACACGGTTTCACACAGCAAAATTCAACGAACTGTTGAAGAAGTCTTCACTCCGGAGTCCGGCCCGTCAAGACCCCTCCCGAGCGGCCGCCGCCCCACGGGCCCACGCTTGGATGTTTCCACAGAGCGAAACCGGAATTTCGTGAAGCAGAAGGTAGCTTTGAAGGAGGCGGCCGTCGAGAGGTCGCGGGAGATGACCGCCGACACAGGGACAAACACCCCCTGACCGGCAAGGACGCCTTCGACGAGAGCGATGTGCCGCCCGCAGCCGCCCGGTAGGCTGCTGACTTGCCTGCCTGCCCGAAAGGACCCGCCCACGTGCCGACGTCCAGCGCCAACGCCACCGACGCCGCCAAGACCGCTCCCAGCGGTGGCGTGCAGTCCCTTGAGCGCGCCTTCGACCTGCTCGAAAGAATGGCCGACGCCGGTGGCGAGGTCGGGCTGAGCGAGCTCTCCGCCAGCAGCGGCCTGCCGCTGCCCACGATCCACCGGCTGATGCGCACGCTCGTGGCCTGCGGTTACGTACGCCAGCAGCCCAATCGCCGCTACGCGCTCGGCCCCCGGCTGATCCGGCTGGGCGAGTCCGCGGCCCGGCTGCTCGGCACCTGGGCCCGGCCCTACCTCGCCCGCCTGGTCGAGGAGACCGGCGAGACGGCGAACATGGCGCTGCTCGACGGCGACGAGATCGTGTACGTCGCGCAGGTGCCGTCCAAGCACTCCATGCGGATGTTCACCGAGGTCGGCCGACGGGTGCTGCCGCACTCCACGGGCGTGGGCAAGGCGCTGCTCGCACACACCCCGCCGGACGAGGTGCGGGCACTGCTCGCCAGGACCGGCATGCCCGCCGCCACGGAGAAGACGATCACGACGCCCGAGGGCTTCCTCGATGCGCTCGAACAGGTGCGGCGCGCCGGCTACGCGGTGGACGACAACGAGCAGGAGATCGGGGTTCGCTGCCTCGCCGTGCCGGTGCCCAACTCCCCCACGGCGGCAGCGATTTCGATCTCTGGCCCGGCGGGCCGGGTCACCGAGGCTGCCACCGAGAAGATCGTCCCGATCCTCCAGGAGGTCGCCCAGGACCTCTCGGCGGCACTGGCGAGCACATCCGCGCAAGGCTGACGCCTCAAGAAAGCAGACCGCGCCGGCGGCCCAAGGCCGTCGGCGCGAGTGCGTTCAGACCGTGGCAGTCCGTGGCAGACCGTGGCGCTCTATGAGCGATCCGCTTCCAGCAGCGTGCGGGCCGCCTCCCGGGCCCGCCGCGCCGTCGCACTGCCCCCGGAGATCGCGGCCGTCACCGTCGCCCCTTCCACCAGCAGCAGGAGCGGCTCCGCCAGCCCGGGTGAGTGGCCCGCCGAAGCCACCAGGCCGGCCAGATACCGCCTCAGCGCATCGACATGATCGCGGGCCGCGGTCGCGACCCCTTCCGATGTGGCGCCCAGCTCCCCGAAGGAGTTGACGAAGGCACAACCGCGGAAGTCGGGCTCCTCGAACCACGACTCCAGCCAGTCGAAGACCGCCAGGATCTTGTTCTCGTCGGCGGGCCGGGCGTCGGCATAACTCGCCAGCGATGCCCGCCAGCGTGCGTCGCGTCGGCGCAGATATGCCTCCACCAGGCGTTCCTTGGAGGGGAAGAGCTGGTAGAGGCGCTTGAGCGACACCCCCGACTCGTTCCGGATCTCGTCCATGCCGACCGTCTGCAGTCCCCGCCCGTAGAGGAGCGTCTCGGCCGCGTCGAGGACGCGGATCTCCAGTGCTGCGGCTTCCATGCCAACCCTCGCCTTGCGTGAGAATCACCGTTCTCCTACGCTACTGCACACCAGGGAGAACGCACGTTCTCACACTGTCGATGGGAGAGTCATGACCGCAACGAGGCCGCCGCTGCCGCCCTTCACCGCCGAGACCGCGCTGCAGAAAGTCAGGGCGGCCGAGGACGCCTGGAACAGCCGGGACCCCGAGCGGGTCGCCCTCGGCTATACCGAGGACTCCGAGTGGCGCAATCGCGACGTGTTCCTCTGCGGGCGCGCGGAGATCGTGGAGTTCCTGCGCGAGAAGTGGCGGTACGAACTGGACTACCGCCTGCGCAAGGAGCTGTGGGCCTTCACCGACAACCGCATCGCAGTCCGCTTCGAATACGAGTGGCGCAACGACGAAGACAGGTGGTTTCGCAGTTACGGCAACGAGAACTGGGAGTTCGACGAGAACGGCCTGATGCGACGCCGGTACGCGAGCATCAACGACTTGCCCATCACCGCGGACGAACGGCGCATCTCGCTCTGAGGGCAATCGATCAAGCGCGTTGGGTCCCCCCGGGCGGGGTCTGTGGGAGATCGAGGACGAACCGGCTACCGGACGGCCGGTCCATCACCCGCCCGTCAAACCCGCCGCTGCGGCGGCACCTCGCCGAACTGGTCCACCGCGTGCCGCAGCACCATCACCGCGGGCCCGAGCGCGCTCACGGAGCCGATCGCGCCCGCGATCAGCAGCAGCGAGCGCCGCATCCGCGGGATCTCGGGGGCACCGGCCGCCACCATCGCCGCCAGCGCGGCCAGTTCGTCCTCCGCGATACCCCGGTCGGGGAACTGGGCCGGGTGACCGGCGAGTTCGCGGCGGAGCCGGGAGACGGCGGCCCGCAGCTCCGCCGCCCTCGGGTCCTCGCCGCTCACTGCCACCCGCGTCTGCCCCACACTCCGTAACAAAGTCTCCCCCTCGCACGCCGTTGTGCCGACCGGTGACCCGTGGGTTTCGGTCAGCCACGCTGGGTCGCGGGCAAGTTAACGCCATCCGATGCGGTGGGCGCCACTCCGTGGACGTAATTCAGTACGACGGCTGTACGGAGTCGATCGCGCCGCGCCAGACCGTCACGTCAAGGGTGATGTAGTGGCTGGGATCCCCTTCGGGCGACTTCCCCTGGAAGGTCGCCAGGCCCACGTTCCCCGTCTCACTCAGCACGCAGAACTTCGCGCCCTTCGACAGGTTCTCGACCTTGAGCACAGTGGCGAACCGGGTCTCGCTCCGGCAGGTCGCCAAGTCGGCGCTCTGGCCGGTGCGCAGCAGGACCAGCTTTCCGTTCTTGGCCTCGATCGTGCCGAGGTAGTACTCGTGCTCGAAGTCGATGGTGTTGGCGCTGTCGCCCTCAATCGGCTTGACCGGATCGTCGCCGAGGCTGACGCCGTAATCGTCCGTCACATTGAGGCCGTTGTACGTCTTGGGCGTCGGGTCCGCGACCGGCTCGGCGGGCTTGGAGGACTGGTCGCCGCCCGGGGTGCCGGGGTCCTGCGCGCCGTCCCCGCTCGCCTCCGGCGAGCTGCCGGCCTTCTCCCCGCCCTGCGACTGGTTGTCCTTGTCGTCGCCCTTGCCCGACAGGGCGAGGTACCCGCCGCCGCCGACGAGTGCACCGAGCACCAGTGTGGCGACGACGGCGATGGCGAGGGTGCGCCCCTTCTTCTTCGGCGCGGCGGGTGCGACGGGCCCGGAGACCGTTGTGTACGGCTGCGGGGGCTGAACGTACTGGGGTGCCGTATGGGCGTGCGGGGCGGCGTGCGCGTGCGGGTAACCGTAGGTCGGCGACTGGGCCGGCGGGCCGAAACCGGGCGGCGGGGTCGCCGGTACGGAGGCCGCGGTGGGCGGCGGAACCGGCGCGGGCGCCTGCATCGGCGCCTGGGCGGCGGGCTGCGTGGGCGCGTAGTGCGGCGGCTGCTGAGCGGGAGCCTGAGCAGCGGCCTGCGTGGGCGGGTGGTGCGGCGGCTGCTGAGCGGGAGCCTGAGCAGGGGCCTGCGTGGGGTGGTGCGGCGGCTGTACCGGAGCCGGGGCCTGTCCGGCCGGCGGCGTCACCGGCGGCGCGGGGGCTGCCTTGCGTGTGGTGATCTCGGCGGCGACGGCGCCCGGCAGCCACTCCTCGGGCCGGCGCAGCACCGTTTCCCCGTTGGCGGCCTGGCAGATGGCGAGGAGGTCGGCGACCGATGGCCGGGCGTCGGGGTCCTTCGCCAGGCAGCGGGTCACCAACTCGCTCAGCTGCTCGGGCAGTTCGGTGAGATCGGGCTCCTCGTGCACGATCCGGTAGAGCACGCCGTGCGAAGTGCCTTCACCGAAGGCCGCCTTGCCGGTCGCCGCGTACGCCGCGATCTGGCCGAGCGCGAAGATGTCGGTGGCCGGGGTGACCTGGCTGCCTGCCGCCTGCTCCGGGGCCATGAAGGAAGGGGTGCCGATGGTGACGCCGCTGCTGGTGAGCGAAGTCGCGTCGGCGGCCCGGGCGATACCGAAGTCGATGACGCGCGGCCCGTCCGAGGCGAGCAGGACGTTGGCCGGTTTGAGGTCGCGGTGGACGATGCCCGCGCCGTGGATGACGTGCAGCGCCTCTGCGATCCCGGCGACCAGCAGCAGCACGGTCTCCACCGGCAGCTTGCCGTGCTGGACGACGGCGTCGGCGAGGGAGGGCCCGGGGACGTAAGCCGTGGCGAGCCAGGGCTGCTTGGCCTCCGGATCGGCATCGATGACCGGCGCGGTGTACAGGCCCTGCACACGCTGTGCGGCCTGCACCTCCTGCGTGAAGCGGCGGCGGAATTCGGCGTCTTGGGCGAAGTCGGGCCTGATCACCTTGATGGCGACCGGCCGGCCGCCGGGCGTGTACGACAGGTACACCTTGCCCATGCCGCCGGCGCCGAGCCGGGCGGCCAGCCGGTATCCGGCTACGTTCTGCGGATCCTCTTCGCCCAGCGGCTGAAAGACCGTTCCTTCGTGCGCACGCCCACTCATCGACTCTCGTCCCCCATGGCGAACTTCAGTATCGGAGGTGCACCTTATCCAAGCGCGCACCTCGCTCTCCACGTCGGACGAGTGCCGCGGCCCGCGCGGTTGCGGAAGGCGGCCCGCGGGCGGTGAATCGCTCGGCACTTCGACCGGTTATGAGGTAAGGAGTCCTTATGGCACAACCACCGAAGGAACCGATCGTCGCCGGACTGTTGCTCGCGGCGGGCGGCGGGCGACGGCTCGGCGGGCGCCCGAAGGCGCTGCTGACGCACCGGGGCCGGCCACTGGTCGAGCATGCGGTGCGTGTGCTTCGCGAGGGCGGCTGCGGACCCGTGCATGTGGTGCTGGGCGCGGCGGCCGATCGCGTACGGAAGGAAGCCGACCTCTCCGGTTGCGTACTGGTCGACAACCCGGACTGGGAGGAGGGCATGGGCTCCTCGCTCCGTGCGGGGCTGGAATCCCTGGCCCTGGCCGCCACGGCGGCGGACGCGGCGCTCGTCTCGCTGGTGGACCAGCCGGGGATCGGCGCCGCGGCCGTGGCCCGGATCCGCGCCGCGTACCGCTCCCGGGATTCGCTCGCGGCCGCCGCGTACGGGGGTGAGCGCGGGCATCCCGTCCTCTTCGGAGCGCACCGCTGGACGGACATCGCGTCGAGCGCGGTCGGCGACCGCGGGGCGCGCGCGTATCTCAAGGAGCACGAGGCTTCGCTCGCGCTCGTCGAGTGCGGCGACATAGCCGAGGCGTACGACATCGACACGGAACAGGATCTGGCGCACCTTGAGTGAACGGCGTGGCACTCAGCGCCATGGTCTGTCGACTCAGAGAATCTCGACATCAACAAACCATTGAACTTCCACCATGAGAAAACTACTATCCACTGGTCAGAAGCGCCCGACTCACAGAACGGCACCCGCGACCGACCGTTTCGATCTGGGGGACACCCCCGGATCCCCACGGCTGATGCGGCACCGAGTGCCGCATCTGAACGCCCGGCGGCCGCCAGGCACCGCCCGCTGAAGGAAGTGACAGCTCATGTCCGCACCAGCGCCGTCCCCGCTGGCCATCGTCGAAGCCGAGCCCCTGCCCCGGCAGGAAGAGGTCCTCACCGACGCTGCCCTCGCCTTCGTGGCTGAGCTGCACCAGCGGTTCACGCCGCGGCGCGACGAGCTTCTCGGCCGTCGCTCCGAGCGCCGCGCCGAGATCGCCCGTACCTCCTCGCTGGACTTCCTCCCGGAGACCGCCGCGATCCGCGCGGACGACTCCTGGAAGGTCGCCCCGGCCCCCGCGGCCCTCAACGACCGCCGGGTGGAGATCACCGGTCCGACGGACCGCAAGATGACCATCAACGCGCTGAACTCCGGCGCGAAGGTCTGGCTCGCAGACTTTGAGGACGCGTCCGCTCCCACCTGGGAGAACGTCGTCCTCGGCCAGCTCAATCTGATCGACGCCTACGAGCGGAAGATCGACTTCACCGACCCGAAGTCCGGGAAGTCGTACGCCCTGGGGCCGAACGATGAGCTCGCGACCGTCGTGATGCGCCCGCGCGGCTGGCACCTCGAGGAGCGCCACCTCCAGTTCGACGGCCGCCCGGTCCCGGGCGCGCTGGTCGACTTCGGTCTGTACTTCTTCCACAACGCCAAGCGCCTGATCGACCTGGGCAAGGGCCCGTACTTCTACCTCCCGAAGACGGAGTCGCACCTGGAGGCCCGCCTCTGGAACGACGTCTTCGTCTTTGCCCAGGACTACGTCGGCATCCCGCAGGGCACCGTCCGCGCGACCGTCCTGATCGAGACGATCACCGCGGCGTACGAGATGGAGGAGATCCTCTACGAGCTCCGCGACCACGCGTCCGGCCTGAACGCCGGCCGCTGGGACTACCTCTTCTCGATCGTCAAGAACTTCCGTGACGGCGGCGAGAAGTTCGTGCTCCCGGACCGCAACGCGGTGACGATGACGGCCCCCTTCATGCGCGCGTACACCGAACTCCTCGTCCGTACGTGCCACAAGCGCGGCGCCCACGCCATCGGCGGCATGGCGGCGTTCATCCCGTCCCGGCGCGACGCCGAGGTCAACAAGGTCGCCTTCGAGAAGGTCAAGGCCGACAAGGACCGCGAGGCGGGCGACGGCTTCGACGGCTCCTGGGTCGCCCACCCGGACCTGGTGCCGATCGCAATGGCGTCCTTCGACGCGGTGCTGGGCTCCAAGCCCAACCAGAAGGACCGCCTGCGCGAGGACGTCTCGGTGGCAGCCGGCGACCTGATCGCCATCGACTCACTGCACGCCAAGCCGACGTACGAGGGCCTGCGCAACGCCGTCCAGGTCGGCATCCGCTACATCGAGGCGTGGCTGCGCGGCCTGGGCGCGGTCGCGATCTTCAACCTGATGGAGGACGCGGCCACCGCGGAGATCTCCCGCTCCCAGATCTGGCAGTGGATCAACGCCGGCGTCGTCTTCGAGAACGGCCAACTCGCCACGCCGGAGCTGGCCCGCACGGTCGCGGCGGAGGAACTGACCGCGATCCGCGAGGAGTTGGGAGAGGAGGCCTTCACGTCGGGCAACTGGCAGCAGGCGCACGACCTGCTGCTGAAGGTGGCACTCGACGAGAACTACGAGGACTTCCTGACGCTGCCGGCGTACGAGCAACTGCGCGGCTGACTTCGCGCCTGTCCTTGTACGACGCCCCCGGTACCGGGGCGGTCCCCAAGCACCTCGGGAACCGCCCCACACCAAGACAACTACGTACCTACACGGCTCCGCTCCACGCCGCGAACCCGACGAAGGCGTCCCACGCCTGCGCCTGGACCGTGAGCATCGGATTCCACCCACTCGCCGCCCTCCGCAAGTCCCCGAAGATCAGCGAGGTGCTGCCGCTGCTCTACCTGCACGGCCTGTCCTCGGGTGACTTCGTGCCCGCACTCGAGCAGTCGTCGCCCTTGTCCGGGCCGGAGCCCGCTTCGAGTGCGGCCACCTCGTAGAGCACTTCGAGACTCACGCGGCCTGAACCACCTCAATCGACTCACAGGTATTGACAATTACTCAACCGAACCGGCCTACATGTAGGGCCGGATGGCGACCGTGACATCCATGTCGAAGGCGTTCGCCCCCGCCGCGGACGGCAGGCCCAGGGCCCGGTCGAGCGCGCGGCTCACGAGGCCGCAGCCACTAGTGCCCGGGGCGGCGAACTCCGCGTCCTGGGCACCGAAGGTGACGACCAGGGGGTCCTTGGATATCACCCGGGTGGGATCAGTGTCCTTGAGCACTAGGTGGACCGCGTTCTCATCGCTGCCCACCGAGCAGCCCGACGACGGCAGGGCCAGCAGCCCGTGCGCCGAGCCTATGGCGAACTTGGTGTCGAACTCGCCGCGCCGGGTGTCGTCGGACAGGAAGTCCGAGTACCCGCCGTACTGCGGAGTCAGGGTCAACGGGGTGCCTCCCACCCGGATTGGCGCAGCGGTCATCCCCCCGAAGACTTGGCGGAATTCACCGTCCACACGGCCTTCCGCAAAGGTGATCTTCATGGGCTCGGTGAGCGGCTCGTCGACGGTGCCTATGCGCAGATGCCCCGTGGCGTGCATGACCTCGCAGCGCCAGGTCCCGGGGTCCGCACCCGCGGGCAGCTCATCGACGGTCGGGCAGGCGGAGAAGTCGAACTCGGGCAGATCCGCGGCCCGTTCAGCTCCATGCGCGGGTGCCGCGCCCAGGGCGAGTCCGGCAAGTAGTACCCCCGCAGCCGCACTTGTGAAGCGGCGGACTGTGCGATTCAAGGTCACTCGGTTCGGCGTCATGCGCCACAGCATTGCAGAGATTTCTCTGCAGATAAAGGTCTGCAGAGAAATCGCTGCAATCTGGATAGACTGCCGCCATGACGAAAAAGCGGAGAGCGGAAGCCGCAGCGCGGCGCACGGTCGACAGCCCCGAGGTCCTCAAGGCCCTCTCACACCCCCTGCGCCTGCGCATCCTGCGCCACCTCGGCGCGGCGGGCCCGGCCACCTCAACCACGCTGGCCGCCGCCCTCGGCGAAAACACCGGGACGCTCAGCTACCACCTGCGCATGCTGGAGCGCAGTGGCCTTATCGAGGACATCCCCGAGCGCTCCACCGGGCGTGAGCGCTGGTGGCGCGGGGTGCGCGGCCTCGACATCCGCAGACCGCCGCAGGGTGAGCTGACGGAGGCCGAGCGCGTCATGTCAGCCGAGCTGGACCGGATGAGGATGGAGGAGGACGTCGAGCTCGCCCGGCAGTTCACCGCCGGACAGGCGGAGTCCGAAGGCTGGATGCGGGGTTCACGCAGCCTCATCCACCTCACGAAGGGTGAGCTGGACGCGTTCCATGACGACTATCTGGCCCTGCTCGCGCGCTATGCCCGCGGCCCCGAGGACGCCCCCGAAGACGCACGACCCGTACTCCTCCGCTGGTTCGGCCTGCCCGCTGACTGACCGGCAGCCGGCCGACGAACTGTCTGATCGACCGATTGACCGTACGGGTGAGTTGAGGGAGCGGACCATGTCGGGCCGACGACTTCACGGGCGGCCACGGTCTCCTCATTCGGACGACACTTTGCGCGGACCTCTAACGAGAAGAAGATCAATAATCAGCCACGCCGACCATCGAGACCGCGGCCTAACCAAGATCGATCCACAGGTCTTGACAATTGCTCAGAGAACGGGCGGCAGTCGCAGCTCCGCCCACACATGTTTTCCGGGGGCATCCGCGCGGGGTGCGACGCCCCAGCGGTGAGCGAGCTGGGAGACGAGGTAGAGGCCCCGACCCGATTCAGCGTCCATGGGTGGGGCGGTGAGTTCGCCGGGGGCGGGGCTTCGCTCGGTGCGGGTGTCGCCGACTTCGAGGCGGAGGGTGGCCGGGGCTGCGGCGGTCGCGGTGAGGCGGAGGTGGAAATCCCGGCCGGGGACGTGCCCGTGGCGCACGGCGTTCGCGGTGAGCTCGGCGGCGATGAGGGTGACCGTCTCGTTGGGGGCGGAGTCGTACGGGTACCCCCACTCGTGGAGCCTGTGCGAGACGAGCCGGCGGGCAAGGCGGGCGCCGCGCGGGGTGGAGGTGAACTGCATCGAGAACTCGCGGGTGGGGGCGGGGTGTTGCCCTGGTGCCACGTGGGAGGTAATTGCTCGGTTCATGAGGAAAACGCTGGCGGTCCGTGCGTACCTTTGACCAGGACAGACGCGCTCACCGGTACGAGGTGTACGCGTCGGGGACGGCGTTGTACGCGGCTCGAAACGTGACCAGCTCCAGGGTGCTGCGTTGGCGCACACGCGGTGTACGGGCAGGGCAGCACGGGAGGTGCGGGGGTCGTGGACGATCAGCAGCAGCCGGAGCACGAATACGAGCCCGGGTCGGGCATCCTGCACGTCTTCGGGCAGCAGTTGAAGCTGTGCTGGGTTCGGGCAGGGCTGGAGCGGCCGGAGTTGGGGTCGATGACCGGGTACTCGGCGTCGACGATCGCCTCGTTCGAACAGGGGCGCCGGATCCCGCCGCCACGGTTCATCGACAAGGCGGACGAGGTGCTGGATGCGGGCGGGTTACTGAGGGCGAGCAAGGAGGAGGTGGCGCGGGCACAGTACCCGGCGTTCTTCAGGGACGCGGCAAGGCTGGAGGCCGAGGCGGCTGAGCTGCATCTGTGCGCCGTTCAGGCCGTTCCGGGACTCTTGCAGACTGAGGAGTACACCCGCGCACTACTCACCAAGCGGCGCGCCCGCTTCTGACTGAGGAGACGATCGAGCAGCGAGTTGCGGCCCGCCTCGCGCGACAGGAGATCTTCAACAACTGGCCGGCTCCTCTCATGAGCTTCGCAATCGAGGAAGCGGTACTTCGTCGCCCTTTCGGCGGCAAGCCCGCTCTGCGTGGCCAGTTGGAGCAATTGCTTCTCATTGGCGAGAAGCGCAACGTGGAGATCCAAGTCATGCCACTGGATCGGGAAGACAACGCAGGCGTCGACGGCCCGTTCACCTTGATCACGCGGAAGGGCGGAGCCCAGGTCGTGTACCTGGAGGTACAGGGCCGCAGCACCTTGGTCACAGACCCGGAGGAGGCCCGTGCCATCGCCGCGCGCTATGGGATCATCCGGGCGCAGGCTCTCACGCCACGAGAGTCGCTTGCATTCGTCGAGAAGTTGCTGGGAGAGCTATGAAGATCGCGGAGACCAACGCAGCAGCTGGGGAGCTGGTCTGGCTCAAGAGCAGTTACAGCGGAGCCGAGGGTGGCGAATGTGTCGAGGTCGCGGCCCGCCCCGGCACCATCCACGTCCGCGACTCGAAGAACAAGGCGGGGCCGACTCTTCGTGTGACTTCCCGGGGCTGGGCGGCCTTCGTGGAGTTCGCCGCGCAGGGCTGAGTCCACGCGTACGACGGTGCCCCCGTCACGGGAAGTGATCCCGTGACGGGGGCAGCTTCTTGTACGCGCCTGTACGCGAGCCTCCGATCGTGAAGTGACCGCGCTGCTCAGCGCGTACGTCAATCACAGAGTCCGGGTACGGGTCCTGATCACTACAGCCCGGTCTCCGCTGGGCCGCGAGCACCACAGTTACCTGCTGCTCGATCCGACACTCGACAAGAACTGATCAGACCGCGGCTCACCGACGCCGAGCCCCGGTGGTCCTCGCATGGTTGCCGCTGATTATTTGGTGCGCAGCATAAGGGCGCGGCGAGTGTGGTCGCCGTAGACGCCGGTCTCGTCGCCGCGGATGCCGTACCACTTCTGGAATCTGGCCACGGCCGCCCGGACCTCCATGTCGTATCGGCCACTGATCGCGCCGCCCTCGTAGATGTTCGGGACCTGGAGCAGACGTACCTGCAACTCGTATACGCCATGGCCGCTGTCGCCCTGGCGCAGCACGCCCGTGCCTGGGATCTCGGGGAGCGTGGGAGCCGGGTTGTCGGGCGGCGGTCGGTCCAGTTGCCCCGAGGGCGGGGAGGGGACCGCCACCGGTGCGGGGTCGTCCTTGACCGGCAGCGAAGAGGCGAGGATCAATCCGCTGACGGCGAGCCCCCCGAAGGCTCCGGCGAGACGGGTGTCCCGCCGGTCGATGAAGGTCCGCCATCCACGGCGTCTGTTCCTCGCGTGCGGGGGGACGCGTGACGGTGATGCCTTCGAGGGCGGGGCGATGAGTCGGTCCGAGGGCGGGGCCGGGCGTCGGGGGGTAGCCGACCGGGTGGTGTCCGGGCGCGGGCCGGTCCGGCGGAGCGCGCCCTCCTGCAGGGGAACCGGGGGCAGGAAGGTCACCGGCGGCGTGGCGTGCCTCGGGCCTGCGCCACTCGCCGTCGGTGGCTTTGCCACCCCCGAGGGCGGGACAGGCTCCAGATGCGCGCCGCGCAACCACAGCGGTTCCACCACCACATCCTGCGGAGCATCGACCTGGCGTAGGCCACCGGTCCGGGGCGGCTCCACGACAGGCGGCGAGATGGCGTGCGGAGGGGCCAGATCCGAGCACTCGGGCCCACGCCTCGCCGGCTGTGTCCGTCGGGGTGGCGGCGGAGCCGGGGGCGGGGGCAGGGACAGGGCCGGGTGAGTGGAGCCGGTGTCATTGGCCGGTTCGCTGCGTTGGCGCCAGGACGGCGGCGGGCACTCGGCCCAGCCCTCCTGCTCGGCCAGCTTATAGAGGTCGGCGCGTGCGGCGTCCAAGCCGTCCAGCACGGCCTGAAAAGAGTCCCGTATGTCTTGGGCGATATCAGGAACTGAACCGTGAGCTCGCTGAGGTTCGGTGTCGTTGAATCCCACTGGCAGTCTCCTCAACCAACGTCCGTGGAATGTCGCGTCTCGGACAGACCAGCAATGTCATTCCTGAGTGGATACGTACCAAGGTGTTGGGTGGTGATCGCAGGGGGTTTGTGACGGGGAGCCGGGCTGTACGGGTCGGGCTTCGCTGTTCTGTTGTGAGGCGATACGCAGCCCGTACGGTCTTGTCTCATCCCGCCTTCCGGGATGTAGCGCACATCTCATCGAATTCCTCGAGGAGTTGACCGCCTGCGGCAACCCGCGGGGGACCGACAACGAGCCGGTCGTGGCTCGCTCACGCCCAGGTCGGACCACGGCGTGGTGCGTACCGGTGACCGCCCTTGACGACGTCGAGCCGGCGCATGGGCGCGGCTGCACGTCGATGAGCAGCGGCACGCAGTCGCGGCTGCTCCCGGTGAGGTCGAAGCACTGCTCGACCGAGCGCGGGTCGAACACCGGCCGGATGGCACTGCGATCCTGCGGCCGACGATCCCCGCACCGAAGGTGCGACGCGGGGGCTCCACCGGGGGGGCGGCCGACCTCGAATCACACGATCCGTGTGCCCGTCCCGGTCACCCGCACCCGCGTGTCGCCCTCGCGCAGTTCCACGGTGAGCACCCCCGGGCGGCCCATGTCCTCGCCCTGGTGGAGGGTGAGCACCGCCGCCGCGGGGACCAGGCCGAGTTCGCGGGCGTACGCACCGAACGCGCCCGCCGCCGCGCCCGTCGCCGGGTCCTCCACCACACCGCCCACCGGGAACGGGTCGCGCACATGGAAGACGCTCTCCGACTCCCGCCACACCAACTGCAGCGTGGTCAGATCGAGGCGGTGCATCACGGCTTCGAGGCGTTCGAAGTCGTACGCCAGATCCGCCAGCCGCCTACGTGTCGCGGCGGCGAGCACCAGATGCCGGGCGCCGGCGAAGGCGATGCGGGGCGGCATCGCGGGATCCAGATCGGCGGTCGCCCAGTCGAGTGCGGCCAGCGCCTCGGCGAGGTCGGCGTCCGCGATGTCCTCGCTGTGCGGCTCGACCGTGGTGAGTGTGGCGCGCAGCGCACCGGCCTCTTCGCTCACGGTCACCGGCACCGTCCCCGCACGCGTCGCGAACACCAGGTCGCCGGTCCCGATGCGCTCGCCGAGTGCAATGGCGGTGGCAACCGTGGCGTGACCGCAGAACGGCACCTCCGCCTTGGGGCTGAAGTACCGGATGGTGAACGCCCGTCCGGGCTCTCCACCGAGCCCCGCGGGCGGCGCGGACAGGAAGGCGGACTCGCTGTACCCGAGGTCGGCGGCGATGGAGAGCATGTCGGCGTCGCCGAGACCTGAGGCATCGAGGACGACCCCGGCGGGGTTGCCTCCCTCGGGGTCGCCGGAGAAGGCTGTGTAGCGCAGGACTTCGTGCTTGGTCGTCATGACGTGCGGAACTACGGACCGAAGTGGTTTGTTCCCGGCCAGGTCACGGGGTGTGCCGTCGCATCGAAGCCGGGGTACCCGGGTCAGGTCGCCGCAGAGGAGCTGACCGCGATCCGCGCCGACTGGGCGAGGACGGGCGTCGTCCTTCTCCGGCAACACAAACAGTTCGCTCACCGAACTACTCTGACTCAGCCTGCGACGAGCACTACGCTCGGCGTGTCCGCGACGGGTCTTCGAAAGGTTCAACGCTCATGAGGATCCTGGTCGTCGGCGCCGGAGCCACGGGAGGCTACTTCGGCGCCCGCCTCGCCCAGGCCGGACGGGACGTCACCTTCCTGGTCCGCCCGCGCCGCGCCGCGACGCTGCGTGAGCGTGGCCTGCGCATCGTCGGTCTCGGCGAGGAAGAGGTGATCACACCCCGGCTGGTCACCGCCGACGAACTCGCCTCCCCCTACGACCTGGTGCTGCTATCGGTGAAAGCCACTGCCCTCAAGCAGGCCATCGACGACGTCGCCCCGGCGATCGGACCGCAGACCGCCATCGTGCCCTTCCTCAACGGCATGGCCCATCTCGACGAGCTCAACTCACGCTTCGGCGCCCGACCGGTTCTGGGCGGCGCCGCCAAGCTCGTCACCACCGTGAACGACGACGGCGACATCGTCCGCCTCGCCCCGCTGGCGACCCTGACCATCGGCGAACAGGACGGCAGGCCGTCATCACGAGTGGACGCCATCCACGCCCTCCTGGACGGCGCGGGCATCGAAGCGAGTGTGTCGACGGACATCGTCGCGGCGATGTGGCACAAGTGGGTCTTCATCACCACCCTCAGTGCCCTGACCTGCCTGATGCGCGGCACGGTCGGCGACGTCAACGCGGTCCCCGGCGGCCCGGGCCTCGGCCCCGCCGTCCTGGCCGAGGCCGCCGCGGTATCGGCGGCGGCGGGCTTCCCCGTCCCGGAGGCCGAACTCGCCGCCACCACCTCGACCGTGACCCAGGCCGGGTCGCCGTTCGCGCCTTCCATGTACCGCGACGTCGTGGGCGGTGGTCCCACCGAGGTCGAGCACGTCTTCGGCGACCTCGTGAGGCGTGCCCGCGTCCTCTCGGTCGCGACCCCGCTGCTCGATCTGGCCACCATGCACCTGCGCGTTTACCAACACCGCGTCGAGCAGGCGGCACTTGAGCTTCCGTGAACGCCCGGCCTCCAGCCGGCCGCCGGACAAGGATCCGTCTGTTTCGGGCCGCGGTCCGCACGCACCGGCGGGTGTCCTTGACCATGGCTCGCGGGCATCTGATGCAGCGGCTCGTCAGAGCCAGTCTCTGCGTCTTGGGTCGGCGTTCCACATTGCGACGCCATTGGGGATCTGCGTGATGAGCACGTTGACGCCGGCGAATGCCCCGGCGGATCGACTGGCCAACGCGGCGGCTCAGGGGGCCACCACCGTGCGCTGCGCGGAGAAGTCGCCCCACTTCCCGTCGGGCAGCTTCGCCCGGAGCTTGACGCTGTAGCGGGTGCCGGGCTTGTCCGTGACCATGAAGGTGTACGTCGCCATCCCGGCGGGGGGTTCGGCGCCCCAGACGATCGTGGTGGCCAACTTCCCGTTCAGGTATAGCTGATGCTCCTTGACCGGCGCGCCAGTCTTCGGCGGCGTCCAGGTCAGGTCGACGTTTCCCTTGCGGGCCGTCGCTTTGAGATCGGTCGGCGCGGTGCCGGGACCCTTGCCCGGCGCCGAAGCCGTCGTGAGATCCAAGGCGTTGCTGTCCAGCGACGAGTTCTCGGCGGCATCGCGCGCCCGCACCGTGAAGGTGTAGACGGTGCCTGGCCGCAGACCGGTGACACGGGCTGTGGTCTCGCTCCCGGGCACGCTGTGGATGCGGGAGTCCTCCTGGTAGATGTCGTACGAGGTGACGCCTACGTCGTCGGCGGCGCGCCCCCAGGACAGGGTGGCCGCCCGGCTCCCGTCCGCCCGGCCGCGCAGCTTCACGGGCCGCGAGGGCGCCTTGTGGTCCTCCGGCGTGGGGGCCGGGGTGGTGACGGGCACGGCGGCACTGGGCTCGGAGAGGTTCCCGGCGGAGTCGCGCGCGCGGACGGTGAAGGTGTAGGCCGTCGACGGGGACAGCCGGTCGATGTCGACCATGTGTTTGGTGCCCGGCAGCGTCTTGACCTTGGCGCCCTGCTGGAACACCTCGTACCCGGTAACCGCCTTGTTGTCGGTGGCCTGCTCCCACATGACATGCACGGAGGTGGCACTGCCTGCCTGGGCCGTCACGCCGGCCGGGGGCGACGGGTTCTCGGTGTCTCTGTCCTCGCCCGCGCAGGCGGTCAGCAGGATCGCGGCGGCGCAGGCCAACGCAGGCAGTGTGGGGGGACGTTGCACGGTCGGACCTCCGCGGCGGACGGCAATGGTCCAGACCTATATGCCACAGGCTGCGCCTGCCCACAAGGGGGTGCACCCCTACATGGCCCCGCGGCCCGTCGGCGTACCTCGTCCCCGCAGCCCGCCCGGCGTCCCGCAGCCCGGCGTACATAGCCCCGCGGCCCGCCCGGCGTACCTGGTGGGAGTCTGATGGCTTCCTTATGGCTTCTTGAAGAAGTCCTTCCTCGGGGTCTTTCGACGCATGGACCGGCTTACGCTCTCGTCAACCCCCCACCGTGATCCCGGTGGGCGCGGCTGCGTCTGCCGGGATCTCGCTTGCTCAGCCGTCTTCCTTCCGAGGTGTTGCACGTATGGGTTCCAGACGAATCGCTCGCCCGAACTCCCGTTCTCACGCCCGCCCCAAGAGCGGGCTGCGGGCACGCAGCGCCGTGCTGGCCCTGGGCGTGATCACCGTCACCGCGGGTGTCGGAGCCACCCTCGCCACAGGCGGCGGGAACGACGGCGGAACGGCCGACCGGGTCGCGACGAACGCCGCCGGTGACGTGGCCGGGCCCGGCGAGGACGATGCCGCGGCGGACAGCGCGTCGCCGCTTGCCTCGCCTTCGGGAAGCCCGAAGGCGACGGCATCGACGAGCCCGTCCGCCTCTCTCCCGGCCTCCGCCAAGCCGAAGCAGACGGCGAGTTCCAAGGCCGCGCCGAAACCCGGGATCCAGACGAGGAGCGGGAGCAGCACGGGTGGGTCCGGAGGCGGTGGCGGATCTGCCTCGTCCTCCGGCAGCTCCGGTTCCGGGCCCGAGTCCGGGTCCGGGTCGGGATCGGGGTCCTCGAACGGCGCCGAGGCCCAAGTCCTCACGCTCGTCAACAAGGAGCGCGCGTCCGCCGGTTGCTCGCCGCTCACGTCGAACGCGAAGCTGACCGAGGCCGCGGACGACTACAGCGATGTCATGGCCCGCAGTGGCGTGATGTCCCATACCGGACCGGACGGTTCCACGATGGCCGGCCGCGTCGACGCAGCCGGGTACGCCTGGTCGACGCTGGGCGAGAACATAGCCCGCGGGCAGTCCGATGCGGCCGCCGTCATGGACGCCTGGATGAACAGTCCCGGCCACCGCGCCAACATCCTCAACTGCTCGTTCAAGGAGATAGGCGTCGGCGTGCACTTCGGGGACGGCGGCCCCTGGTGGACGCAGAACTTCGGCGCAGGCCGCTAAGTCCGCCGCGCTATTGACCCGCTACCGCTCGTCGCCGGCCAGCCCGAACGACACCCGCACTCGAGCCCCGCCCATCGGCGCGCGGGTGATCTCCAGCTCCCCGCCCGCCGCGCGGGCCGCACGCGCCACGATGTCCAGGCCGAGGCCCGTGGAGCCGCCGACGCTGACACCCCGGGTGAGCGCGGCGTCCGGGTCGGCGACGCCGGGACCCGCGTCGTCCACCGTCAGCAGCACATGGCGGTCGGTGCGCTCCACCCGTACGGCGAAGGCAGTGCCTTGCGGAGTGTGCCGGAAGACGTTCCCGATCAACGCGTCCACGACCGCGGCGAGGTCGTCCTCGGGGAACGGTACGGGCGTCGGGCGCGGCGTGAAAGAGCGCTCGCACAGCCGGTCCTGCTGGGCGGCGAGCACCGACCAGAAGTCCAGCCGCATCGCCACCACTTCGGTCACCTCGCTCGGGCGTGCCGGCCTTGCCCCGTTCGCCGGGCCGGCGGCCAGCGGCGTGCGGGCGGCGGTGATGATCGAGTCCAGTTCGCTCTCCAGTTGCGCGACGGCCTCCGTGATCCGCCGGGCGCCCGGTGAACCACCCAGCAGGTCCGCCTCCAGGTACAGCGCGGTCAACGGGGTCCTGAGCCGGTGCGAGAGGTCCGCGACCATCTCCCGCTCGATGGCGAGCAGTTCCACGACCCGGTCGGCCATGGTGTTGAACGCGGCCCCCGCTTCCTGCAACTCCGGCGGACCGTCCGGTTCCACCCGTACGTCGAGATTCCCCGACCCCAGGGCCAGGGAAGCACGCTTCAGGCTCCTGGTGGAGCGGACGACCCGGGCGCCCAGCCGGTCGGCGACCAGCACCGAGCCGCCCACCAGGCCGAGCGCGAGCAGCGACATGACGCCCCACGAGGCCCACACACCCCGGGTCAGATACCCGGCGGGTACGTATGCCTCGACGACCGCCACCCGGTTCCGGTCCAGGACGACGGGCTGGAGATAGATCCATCCCTCGGCGGTGTCGAGCGCCAGCGTCTCCCGTTTGCCCACCGCGCGGTCCAGCGCCTCCGGCGGCGCGTGCACAGTGCCGACGAGCCCGCCGTCCGGGAGCCGTACGGCGAGCTGGTCGTCCGAGCCCAGGCCCGCTACGGCCTGCTGCACATCTGCGGGTCTGGTGGTCAGGGCAAGTACCGGCGCGAGGGCGGCCGCACGCTGCTGGGCGGCGGTGGTCACCCGGTCCCGGGCCTGTTCGCGTACGAGCAGGGCGAGCGGAATGAGGAAGGACAGCGCGACCATCAGCGTCGCGGCAAGGGAGATCCCTGCGAGGGCGCGTCTCATGAGGGCGAGGCGACCAGCTTGATCCCGATACCGCGCACAGTGTGCAGATAGCGCGGGTCCGCGGCCTTTTCACCCAGCTTCCTGCGCAGTGCCGAGAGGTGGACGTCGACCGTCTGGTCCTCGAGATACGGCTGCTGCCAGACCTCGGCGAGGATGCGCTGCCGGGATATGACCTGGTCGGCGTTGCGCGCGAGGTAGGCGAGCAGGTCGAACTCCCGCCGGGTCAGGGCGAGTTCACTGCCGTCGAGGTGGGCGGTCCGGGCGAGCGGGTCGATCCTGAGACCGGCGACCTGGAGGACCGGCTGCCGGTCGCCGTCGTCCGCGCCGGGCCCGGACCGCCGCAGTACGGCGGCGATCCGGGCGGCGAGCTGGCCGCCCGAGAAGGGCTTGACCATGTAGTCGTCGGCTCCGGCGTTGAGGAGTCTGATGATCTCCGTGTCGTCGTCGCGGGCCGTGGCGACCAGTACGGGTACGCGTGAGATGCCGCGGATCATCCGCAGCACGTCGAGACCGTCCAGGTCCGGCAGTCCGAGGTCGAGCACGACGATGTCGGGCGCGCTCTGGGTGATCTGCCGCAGCGCCTCGAAACCCTGGTGAGCGGTCTTCACCGCGTACCCGTGTCCGGTGAGGACCTCGATCAGCGCGGCCCGGATGACTGGGTCGTCCTCGACGACAAGTACGGAGGCCATGAGCAGGCACGTTAGCGGGTCCGCCAAGATGGTGTCGTGTCCCGGTACCTGCGCTACGTGCTCATCTGGCTGTCCTGCACGGCGGCCAGCGTCACGGCCGTCATGATCACGGTCCATTTCGTGGTGGGCTCGACCAGGCCGACAGCGCCGGTCGCGCAGTCGGCGCCGAAGGATTTCGCCGCCTCGCCGCGGGCCTCGGTGACACCGAGCCCGAGTGCCTCCCCGAGCCCCGAGCCCACCCCGAGCCGGTCCTCGCCCAGGCCTACGCCGCCCCGGAAGACCGACAGACCCCCTACGGCGTCGCCGACCCCCGCGGCCCGTACGACTCCTCGGCCGCCCGAGGAGCCGTCCGGAGCGAACTCGGGTGGCGAGGGCTGCGAACAGGGCGGTTCGGGTGTGCACACCATCTCGTCCCAGGGCGGGAGGGCCACCGTGCGCTACGGAAGCGGCGGGGTGTGCCTCATCTCGGCGGTGCCGAGCCAGGGCTTCACGGCAAGCACCACACAGAGCGCGCCCGACACCCTGACGGTGACTTTCGCCGGTGACCGGCACCGCTCGGAGATCACGGCCACGACCGTTCCCTCGGACCGGGCCAGTGTGCGGGAGACGTCTTTCTGAGGGCGTCCCGACGTCGGCAGCGCGGCCGCAGCCCGCGGATGGCGCCGGGCTCGACGATCGCCGTAGAACGGTTCAATCAGTGGCGTCGTGCAGCAGATCCCGCAACTTCAGTGCCGCCGGCAGCGGGGCAGCGGGCAGCGCGACATGTACGGTGCGGCGCAGGGCCAGGTCTCCGAGCCGGCAAAGGACGAGTTCGGCCGGGACCGCCCAGGCGGCGAGCGAGGGGACCAGCGCCACCCCCAGCCCGGCGGCCGCATAACCGAACTTGCCGGTCCACTCCGCGATCTTGATGATTTTGTTGGGCGTGAAGCCCGCCCGTGCACAAGCATCGGTGAGCAGCGTGGGAGAGCCCCCCGCGGGCGCGTCCTGGAGCCAGGCCTCGTCCCGCAGTTCGCGCAGGTCGATCGTCCCGGCTCCCGCCAGGGGATGCTCGCGGTGGAGGGCGACCAACAACTCGTCCTCCAGCAGAACGGCCGTCGTGACGCCGTCGGCCGACGGTAGACCGGACGGATAGTCGCTGACCACGGCGAGGTCGAGCGCCCCATCCGCAAGGCGCTGCATCAACGTCCCGCTCCGGCCCTCGACCGCGATGACCTCGACATCCGGCCTGGCCTGCTTGAACGCCCGCAAGACAGGGGGCACCAACGAGATGTTCGCGGTCCCGAACGCCCCAACGCGCAGCGTCCCGCCGTGACCCGCGTGGATCACGGCCAGCTCATGCTCTGCCCGGGACAGACGCTCGAGCACGTCCACAGCGTGACGATGCAGCGCATGGCCGGCGGGATTCAGCCGTACGCCCCGCGGGAGCCGGTCGAACAGCGGCCCACCCGCCTGCTGCTCCAGCGAGGCGATCCGCCGGGACACCGCAGACTGCGTGTAGTTGAGCTCCGCCGCCGCTTTGGTGAACGAACCGGTGTCGGCCACGGTCACCAGCAGACGCAGCGCGTCGATCTCAAACACATTCCCCCCAAGCATGGTTCGCATGCAATCTAGTCGCTGGTGGAATGCCTTGTCGCCTCCTAACGTCGCACACATGGTCCGAGGACGAGATCCGAGGAGAGATGTGCTGGATTTACGGCGGGTTGAGATGGGGCGGGACCGGTGACCGCGGGGGCCACGATCGCGTTGCCGGCGATGCTGGCTGATCTGGAGGAACTCGTGGTCTGCGAGTCCTTCTCGGCCGACCTCGCGGCACTTGCCCGCAGCGCCGAGGTGGTCGGCGCCCTCGGGACGAGGCTGCTGGGGGCGCGGCCGGAGACGATCGTGACCGACGGTGTGACCCACCTGCGGTGGACCTTCGGCACACCTCGTGTGCTGCTGGTGGGACACCACGACACGGTCTGGCCCGTGGGCTCGTTGGAGACCCACCCCTGGTCGGTGGTCGACGGGATCGCCCGGGGCCCCGGGGTCCTGGACATGAAGGCGGGGCTGGTGCAGATGTTCCACGCACTGGCGTCCCTGCCGTCCCCGGACGGCGTCTGCGTGCTGATCAACGGGGACGAGGAGGTCGGCTCCCCGACCTCCCGGGAGCTGATCGAGGAGTCCGCGCGCGGTTGCGCGGCCGCCTTCGTACTGGAGGCGGCCGCGAACGAAGAGGGCGCCCTCAAGACTGCCCGTAAGGGGACTTCGCGGTATGAGGTCGTGGTGTACGGCGAGGCCGCCCACGCGGGTCTGGAGCCGGAGAGAGGGGTCAACGCCGCGGTCGAGGCCGCTCACCAGGTCCTTGCCATCGCCGGCCTCGCAGCCTCGATGGACAGCACCGGCACCACCAGCACCACCTGTTCCGTCCTGGGAGCCCCGACCATCACCCCCACACTGCTGTCGGCCGGCAGCACTCTCAACACAGTGCCCGCGCTGGCGAAAGTATCGGTGGACGTGCGCGTGCCGACCCTGGCGACGCAGGACCGGATAGACGAGCTCATGCGGGGGCTGACCGCCCACACGCGCGGAGCCCGGCTGACAGTACTGGGCGGCAGGCAACGGCCGCCGATGCCACCGGAGTCCTCCGCCGAACTGTTCACCCGCGCCTCCCATATCGCCTCCGAGCTGGGCCAGCAGCCGCTGCGGGGGGTCGCCGTCGGCGGCGCCTCTGACGGCAACTACACCGCGAGCGCGGGCTGCCCAACGCTGGACGGTCTGGGTGCCGTCGGCAGCGGCGCCCACGCAGATACCGAGCACGTCGAGGTCGCACAGATGACCCCTCGCACCCACCTGCTCGCTCAACTCATCACGCAGACACGGCGATGAGCTGACCGACCTGCGCGAACTCCAGCGCCCCGAACGGCCCGACACCTGTCACTCCAGCGCAAAGCAGAGGCTCATGACATCACCGACATCCCTGCCGCCCGACGCCGCCGAAATGGCCGCCCGTCACCGCCTCGGCGCTCTTGAGGGCACGTTCGCCCCCAAACGCCTGGGCAGAATAGTCTTCGCCCTCTATATCTTTATGCTCGTCCAGCTGTTGCTGCTCTTCGTGATCCCCGGTCTGCTGTACTTCTGGTGGCTGCGCCGGACCCCGAACTTCAGCCGGAAGCAGGCGGCCAAGCGTCTCTACCTCTTCGAGAACGGACTGATCGTGCACCCGCAGTTCGGCGAGGGAATGATCGCGGTCCGCTGGGATTCCATAAGGCTCTACCAGGAGATCACCCAGGTGATCATCAACGACGTCCCCGGCCCCGTCAAATACGCTTACTCAGTCGTCGCCCCGGGCGTCACAGGCACAACCATCACGGAATTCTACGAAGGTCCCGAAACCTGGGGACCCCGGATGCAGGAGGCCATCGTCCGCGCCCAGGCCCCGGCGGTCCTGGAATCCATCCTGGAGGGTCAGACAATCAACTTCGGTGGCTTCGCGGTCTCCCGCACCGGCATGGCTGCCACCGGGAAAAGCCAACTCCCCTGGTCCGACGTCCAGGAGATCCACGTCAAGGCAGGCTGGGTCGACGTCATGAAGACCCGCGAGTCCAGCCCCTGGTTCAGTGCACCGGTCGGTGACATCGCGAACTACTACGTCTTCCTGACCATCGCCAGGATCCTCTGCGGGCACTAGAGGATTCCGCGGACCGGGAGCAGGCAGGGTTCAGGCGCGTTCCAACGGCCAGGTCTGCAGAACCTGATCCAGGCGGTGGTAGGCGTCGTCGAACCAGGCGTCGGCCAGAACGACAGTGACCGTGACGGTCGTCAGCGACATCGAGTGGTCCGCGACGGTGACGTGGGCCCGCTCACCGTCAGGGTCACGGCTGATGAGCACCTCGGTCGCGCGCTTACCCTCACGCCACACGATGTCCGTCCCGCAATCGAGCGCGTCCAGAGCTTCCTGCCACTCCGTCAGATCCTCCGGGAAGATCCACGTCGCGATGCTTCCGCGTACGAAAGCGGTGTCGACGAGGATTTCTCCGACCAGCGCGTCGGTGCGGGGCGGATCCTGGGCGGACTGCCTCCCGGTGATCCGTACGATCACGCTGTTGCCCTCGCCCTCCAGACGGATCAGGTCGATCGAACCCTCGGACGCCATCGCTGCTCCCACCCTCCCCGGTTCTTGTGCCCCGGCACCCTAGCCGACGGCGCTCACGCCGCCTCACCGAATCGATACTGCAAAAGCGCAAAGGCAGGGCTTGAGTCTCTCGTAGGGGACAGGCCCGCCAGGACGAACCGGTCCGGTACATCGCGCTGGACCACCAAGATCCACCTGGCGTGGCAGATCCGGTCATCTACCGCAGATGCGCATTTCCTTGTCCACCCGCTGGATCCAGGGGGTGGCGTTGAGTTCCTGGAAGAGGGTGAGGGAGGCCTTGAGCTGTCTTAGCGCCTGATTTCGGTGCTGTGTCCGCCGAAGCCGCTGCCCCAGAGCAAGTCGGGTCCGGGCCAGCCCGTAGCGGTCGGAGGCACGCGCGTACAGGTCCAATGCGGTTGTGAAGTGTCTCAGCGCGCTGCTTGCGTCCTTGGCCAGCAGGCCGCGACATCGCGCCAGTGCCGCTCGCACAGTACAGGGTACTGACGGGCCGACATTGTTCGAGAGCATCACCAGTGCGGACCCGGCTGCCTCCCGCCAGTCCGACAGCAGACACGCTTCCACCATGTCGGCGTAGAGCGGATATACGGCTGGATTGCGCACACCCAGGCTGTCTATGCGCTCGTGCAGCGTGACGAGGCGCGTGGCCGCCTCGGCGTACGCGCCCTGGTTCAGGCTCAGTTGGGCGAGGGCTAGATGGGCGTATGGTGCGACCAGGTTGTAGCCTCTGGGTTCAAGGCAGGACAGTGCCCGTGACGCGTAGTCCTCACACTTCCGCGGTTCTCCCTGAGCGGCTGCAATCTGGGCCAGAGTGCTGGCGCTGTATCCAAGGAGCGCTGGCTGGCCGAGCTGGTCGGCGAGAGCCATGCATTCCGCTGCAGCGGCGTGTGCCTCGTTCCACCGACCTGTCCGGAATTCAAGGTCGGCCAGAACGCCGGTGAGGACGGGTACGCGCTCCAGAGCGTTGGCGCTTCGGATGTGTCGCAGTCCGTGTTCGATGAGACGACGTGCCGCGCTGTGCTCGTCCAACCACATCAGGTCCGTGGAAGCGAAGCCAAAGACTTCCGTCCCGTGGACGAGTGGATCGGCGGTGAGCAGTTGGTCGAGTTGCTGACGCAGGAGGGCGGAGGCAGGCTCGGTCTGGCCGTCCAGCAGCAAGGTGTGAGCGTGAAGGACCGCCGTCGCGAGAGTGCCCTCTTCCCTTACGCTTCTGGCTAGTTGATGGCCTCTCGCCGCGGCTGCCAGCGCCTTGGGGACGGGCCCGCCCATCGCTCCTGCGCTGGCCGCCGTCGCCAGCAGGTTCGCTGCGATTATGGGGGCGCTGCCGCGCAGGCCGGCGGCAGCTTCGCTCAGCTGGACGAAGACGTCGCGGGGGGTCGCGCGAATCTGCTGGATCTGATGGTGGACCTGCTCGATCTTGCCGATCAGCTGGGGGTCGTCGACGAGACTCCGGGCTTCCAAGAGCAGAGGAAGGGCTCTGTCCGGGAGACCAGCGAGGTGGGCGCAAGTCGCAGCGGCGAGCAGGCGGCGGCCACGTGCCACGGGCTGCGGAGTCAACCTGGCGGCGCGTAGATAGGTGGCGTTTGCGACTCCAAGTGCGCCGCGCTGGTGTGCTTGCTCAGCGCGGTCCGCCAGGGCCTGGGCTACCTGTTCGTCGGGGCCGAGCGCCGCGTCGGCCAGATGCCAAGCCTGTTGGTCCGCGTCGAAGGGGTCGCGTACGGGGAGCGATCCGGCGAGCAGCGCATGGGCAGCGCGTCTTCGAGCTGCGGGGGCCTGATGGTAGATGACAGATCGGATGACGGGATGCGCGAACTCCACGCCGCGGGGCGTGAGCGCGATAAGTTCCGCGGATTCGGCCGGTTCCAGCTGAGCCAGTCCCTTGGGGCCCAGAGCCGCGGTGATCTCTGCCAGGTCCGCTGTGTAGCTGGCGGCACAGACGAGGAGCGCCCACCGTTGGGACTCAGGCAACGGCTTGAGGCGTTGCTGGTAAGCAGCTTCCAGCACCTGGGGCAGCCGCAGGGGCGCTTCGGTCAGGCTTGCACCGTCGGCCGGGAGTCCGGAGTTGCTCAGCTCCAAGAGAGCGAGCGGATTGCCTCCGGTGTGGCGCACCAGTCGCTCCAACTCGTCCGCGTCGATGGCACGTCCGCGTACGAGGCTGGCGAGCTCCCGGACGGATTCGCGGCTGAGGGGAGTCACTTCCACAAGAGGGTGACCGGTCAGGTCCATCGGGCAGTCCGTACCGGCTCGAAGCCCGATGATGACGGCGATCCCCTCTTGGGGGAGCTGCCGCGCGGCGTAGGAGAGAGCCGCTGCCGACGCCTCGTCCATCCACTGCACATCGTCGAGCAGGACGAGCACTGGGCCTGCCTTCGCAAGCAGGTCCAGGGTGCCCAGCCCGATCGCGATCCGGCTGGGAGCGCACTCGCCGGGGGCCGGCTGGGACACCGCCAGCGAGACAGCGAGTGCTCGGCTACGAGGCTCTGAGAGCTGAGGCAGGAGGTGGGTCAACGGACGCAGCAGACCACTCAGCGCGGCGAAGGCCAATTCCGCCTCACTCTCCACGCAACGGAACGCCAGAACTCGCAAGCCCCAGAGACTGCGTGCTTCGGCCAGCAGCGCGGTCTTGCCGATGCCGGGCTGCCCTCGCAACACCAGAATGCCACTGCGCAGAGCCACCGCCCCCTCGAGTAACTCCCGCACCTGACGAACCTCATGGGCCCGACCGACCAAGTGACCGGCGGAGGGACGCCATCGGCCGTCTCCACAGCGCCGCTGCTCGGTTCCTGGTCCCACCGGTCCGAGGAACTTCCCTGCAGGTGCGGCTTCCCCTTCCTTCGGGGAGCCGACATCGGGAGCACCCGCGGGCTCGGCGGCGCCGCAGCCCACTTCCAGCGGACCCGCAGGCGCGACCACGGCACTGGACCGTCGCCGTAGCAGCTCAGCCGCCTGCGCTCGCCGCTCCAACCACCCGCTCGGATCCTCGCCCAGGGCGCCGACCAGTGCATTCAGTACGTTCTCCGTCGGGAGCGCGCTTCCGGCCAGTGCCTTGCTGACGGTGCCCGCCGCACACCCGCTGAGTCGGGCAAGTCCCCCATGAGTGAGGGGAGGGTCCTGCCGTTCGATCAGCGCCCTCAGATCTCGGGCGAGGTTCTCGACCGGGCCCTTTCCCACGATCTCCTTGGGCCGTCGCCCCGGACCACGTTTTCCTCTTTGCCCCGTGGTCATTGTTCACTCTCCCCGCCCCGTTATTCACCGCTCAGTGGGTCATGGGGCTGATTCTTCAGCAGATTGTTCCGGTGGGTCTGCCGCCTGTGGCGAAGAAGTTGGTCATGGGGGAAATTGAGCATCACTGACCGGAGCGTCGAAGCCCCGATTCAAAAGCGGCCGGCCATCTGCCAGGCCGCCGCCGGGACTCACACGTCGAGGCCCCCTGATGGAACCTCCAGATCACTCATCCGAGCTCCATGATCGGTCAAAGGGAAACGACCACCATGCGTCGCAGGTACCCGGTAAACCCGACCCCGCAAAGCCAGTTCCCGCCGCAGCCGTCACCACCGAAGCGGCCCGGCGCCTACGTCGGTCCCATACTCCTCGTCGCGATCACCACGGCCGGGCTGTGCGCGGTCCTGTTCGCATTGCTCGTCGTACTGAAGGTTGTCACCGCTGCCGCTGCCACCATGGCCACGGCAGGACCGGCTGTTGGCGGCGTGGCCCTCAGCCTCGCCCTGCGCAAGAGAGACTGACCCGTGCGCCGGTCACTCCATCGGGTGCCGGTCACCCTGGCGGGCCAACTGGCGTCGGGCGGCCGACTGACCCGGTCCTCCGGCCGCCGGTATGTGCGGAGCGTGTCCTCGGCCTGCTCCAGGACCGGCTGGACAGCGGCGGTCGGAACTGCGTGAGCCCGAGGCCGAAGGCTGCCGCCATCAGCGAGAACCCGGTGCGTGAGAACTCGGGCCGCGCTCTCAGCACCGACCGCGCGCCCGTCTCGTTGGTCGGCAGCGTGGCGCTGCCCTTCCTCAGGACTTCGCCTTCGCCGCCTTCGCCGTGCGGGACGCCAGTGCCGCCACCCGCGAGTCCGGGTGCCTGCCGCCCAGTTGTTCCAGCACCCTGACCGATGTGGGGGGATGGACTTCCGCGAGGGCCGGGATGAGGGTGAGTGCTCCGCCCGGCCAGGTCGACGCGGCCGCGTCGAAGGCGTCGGGGAGGGCCCAGGGTACGGCGGCCAGGTCCGGTTCCTCTTCCTCCGTGACGACGAGCGCGTACGTACGCAGATCCTCGGTCCAGGTAGCCTCCAGTTCTTCGAGGATCAGCACCGCACGGGCGCTCTGCGGGACGTGTTCCGCGTCCGAGGGAGCGGCCTCGCCGCGCCCCTGCAGCAGGCGGTGGGCGTATGCGCCGGTCGTGGGGTGGGTGAGGGCGGAGCGGAGGGCCTCGGCGGGGACGGCGGCGAGGTCGAGATATGCGAAGAGCGTCGATGTGCGGACGCCGGTGAAGTCCGTCCGTTTCGCGATGTCGAGGGCGTTCAGCAACTCGCTCCAGGACCCGGTGCCGTGGCCGGTCGTCCACTGCGCGAGAGTGCGGGCCGCTGTCTTCTGCGGCCAGTTCTGGACGGCGGTGATGACCTCGGCGGCATCCCACGCGGCGACGGTTTCCTCGTCGGGCGCGGCGACGTGGCCCGCAGCCAGTACGTGACGCAGGACGGCGTTGCCGAGCGGGGTGAGGCCATAGGAGTCGCCGGCGCGGAAGACGCAGCCCGTCTCGGCCAGTTGGTCGACCACGTTCGCCAGTGCGCGGGCAGGTCCGTCGAGTTCGGCCCGTTCTTCCTCGCCCAGGCCGGGGATGCCGAGCAGGGCGGACAGCTCGTCCGGTGACGGCATCGCGTAGTCGGCGGGGGCGGCGTCGGGGATCGGTACGGGCACGTCCTCGAGCGACGGGTCGACCTGCCAGGAGCCGTGTTCGGCGGCCTTCCGCGCCACGGAGTCGGCGGTGCCGCCGCGCTCGTACAGCGAGTAGAGGAGATGCGCCGCGTCCAGGGCGTACTCCTGGGCGTCGTCGCGGACCTCGTCGCGGACCTCGGCGGGGACTGCCTCCTCGTCCGCGTCCGGCGCGGCGACCGCGATGCGCTCCACCACCGCCGCCAGGATGTCCGCGCCCAGTTCGGTCAGCTCCTGCGGGGTTCCCCGGGTCCAGACATCGGTGGCGGGCCCGGGGAATCCGCACCGTTCGGCGAGTTCGCGCACGTCGTCGGCGCCTGCCGCGAGAGCCGCCGGGAGCGGGGCGCGATGCAGCAGTCCGCGAATGTCCTCGGGGGCGGGGAGGGCGGGCGGCGGTGGCAACGGGACGCCCGAATCGCCGTAGTAGTCGAGGTGTTCGTCGAGCAGGCGGTCAGCGAGGGCAACGTGCGGCAGCGACTCCGGTCCGGGCGCGAGGCCGGCGTACGGTCCTGCGAGTGCGTCACTCAGACCCGCGGCCGTCCAGCGGTCGATCAGCGCGCCCGCGATCCGTTCCAGCTCCTCCCCCAGCGCCTCGTCCGGGCGGTCGGCGTCCAGTGGCGGAGGGGGCAGCAGGGAGCCGGCCGGTGAGGGACCTTCGACGTCGTGGGCGAAGGCGGCGAGCAGTGCCTCGGTGAGCTGGACGCGGGCGGCGAAGGTGCGGGCCGCGACGTCGGAGCGGTGCAGTGGCGCGGGGAGCGCGGGCCGGTCGGCGTGGGGCGCGTGTTCATGGGCGGCGAGCCATGCCCGTACGGCGGAGGGGTCGTCGGGGTCGACACCGTCGGCGCGCAGCAGCGACGCGTACCACCCCGGCCAGGTCAGGTTCCGGGGATCGGCGATCGCCCGCCGGAACTCCGGCATGGCGTCGTCGATCGCGGCGACCAGACGCGCGTGGCGCTTGGCGTTCAGTCTCCCCGCGGCCCGGACGCAGTCGGCGAGAGCGGTGAGTACGCCGGGCACGGCTGCGAGCTCCGTCGGGGTGGCGCAGAGCAGTGGGGGCAGGTCCTCGTGCAGTACGCGGCGCAGGAGCTGCGGGGTCGGCTCGGGCACGCCCGCCCTGCGGTCCGCGCCGCGCACCGCCAGCAGCGTCAGCACTGCGTCCGCGACGCGCACGGGCACCGGGGCCCCGCGCTCTTTCTCTGCCCAGGCGAGGAAGCCGTCAAGTCCGGTGTTCAGGTCGGTGGCACGGGTACGGGTCACTCGGGGAGCGTATGGGCCCGGGGGCGCGTCGGGCGGTCCGGCCGCGTCAGGATGCCCCGATCAGGCGACCATTCCATTGTCTGAGGCGCGCAGCGATGAGTTTCGGCTGCCGGTCCGGTCCTGTGTGTATGGACTCCACTACGCAGACCTCCTCCCCCTCCCCCGACCTGCACCCCGCCGCCCGCGCCGTGGCGCAGCTGCTCGACGCCATCGGCGACGAGCGGCTCACGGACCCGACGCCCTGCCCGAAGTACGCCGTACGGGAGCTGCTGGGCCACCTCGTCGGGCTGTCCACCGCGTTCCGGGACGCCGCACGGAAGGATTTCGGGCCGAGTACCAGTACCGACCCGGGGTCGGCACTGCCGGTCCTCGACGACGACTGGCGTGCTGTGCTTCCGCAGCGGCTGAACGAGCTGGCTGAGGCCTGGCAGCAACCCGGGGCGTGGGACGGCGACACCCAGGCGGGCGGCGTAACCTTCCCGGCCGCGATCGCCGGACGGGTCGCCGTGAACGAACTCGTGATCCACGGCTGGGATCTTGCCCGGGCGACGGGTCAGGAGTACGCCCCTGGGGACGCGAGCCTCCTGGTGTCGTACGAACTGCTGAAGCCGGCCGAGGACGATCCGGGGCGGGAGGGGATGTTCGGCCCGGTGGTGGAGGTACCCGAGGACGCGCCGCTGATCGACCGGGTGGTGGGCTTCAGCGGCCGCCGGCCCGACTGGCAGCCGGGGGACTGAGCCCGGCCGGCGGGGCATTGCGCCGGCGGCGGTGCTCCTGCGGTCGTCCCGCGAGCCGCCGCCGATGAGGCCCAGGCCCCGGCCACGCTCTGGACGACGCGATCGAGCAGGCGGAGCTGTTCAGCAACCTCATGGCGTGGGACCCCACGCTCTCGGCGTAGCGGCTCCGGCACGCGCGGTCCGTTCGCTGTCGCCGAGCGCCGCGCGAGTGGGGGTCGTCACAACCAGTTATATTGTGCACAACTGAATGACGGGCTACTTTTCTCCTGAGGCAGCCACGCAGCACGCCGCAAAGGAGAACCCCGCCATGGATTTCGTCAGGTACGAGACATACGCCCCCGTCGAGCGGCCCACCTACCAGCAGGAGCTGGACGAGGTCGTTCGCAATGTCGCCCGGCGCACCCGGGAGTCCGTCGAGCGGCAGGGGGTGGGGCGCTCGGTCAGGACGGCGCACGGCAAGACGTACGGACTGGTCAAGGCCACCGTTACGGTCGGTGATGTGTCCGAGCCCTACAACCAGGGGATTTTCGCCGGGCCCGGCACCTACGACGCTGTCGTCCGGTACTCCAACGGGCTCGGCCATCTGCGGGCCGACTCGCTGCTCGGCGCGGCCTGCGGCATGGGGATCAAGATGTTCGGGGTGCCCGGCGACTCCCTGCTCGCCGACGAGGCCACCGAGACGACCTTCGACCTCAACCTGATCAACAACAAGGTCTTCTTCGCCAACACAGCCTACGACTACATGGTCATCGAGGAGCTGTTCGCCGAGCTGCCGGACGCGCTGGTGAACCCGGCGCGGCGGAAGTCCTGGATGGGTGAATTCCTCACCAGGCGGGGGACCTTGGAGACCTCGGACGAGTGGCTGTGGGACGAGCTGTTCGCGATGCTGTCCTTCACCCAGGTTCCGCGGCAGAACCTCTTCTCGTACACGTACAACAGCATGGGCGCCTTCCGGTACGGCGAGAACATCGCGAAGGTGCGCACCGTGCCCGTCTCGCCCGTCAAGCATCTGACGGTCGACGTCCGGGCGGACGGCGAGGCGTTCCGTAACACGCTGGTGGCGGAGGCCGCCGAGCAGGACCACGTTTTCGAGCTGCAGGTGCAGCTCAATGCCGATCTGGCCCGGATGCCGGTGGACAACACCTCGGTGGAGTGGCCCGAGCCGCTGTCGCCGTGGGTGACGGTCGCGACGATCGCCATCCCCCGGCAGGACATCGGCGGCGAGGAGAACCTGGCCGCCGCCGACGGTACGTCGATCACGCCCTGGCGCACCCGGGAGGAGCACCGGCCGATCGGCGAGATCCAGCGCGTTCGCGAAGAGGTGTACCGCCGCTCGTCCATCGAGCGGCACCGCCTCAACGGGCAGCCGCGGGTCGAGCCGGCGAGCAGCGCTGAGCTTCTGGGCTGAGACACCCGTCGCCGGAGCGAGCGCGGGAGCGGGCCCGAACACCGGGACAGAGAACAGGCCCCAACTCCGGTACGGACAAGGGGTGTACGTCCCGTGCGCACTCTGATAGGAAAGCTTCCTAACAGAAGACCGGAACGTCGAACTCCCTCTGGAGGCCAGGTGCCCACCCCCCATGCACGCACCACACGACCGTTGAAGTTCCTTCCCCGTGTCCTGCTCGGCGTGACCCTGCTCGCCGTACCGGCCACAGCCGTCGCAGCCACATCCTCCGAGCCCGGCGCCCAGGCCCCGGCCGCCGCGGCCCCCGCCCCGGCCGCCATCGGGCTCGACGACCCGGCGAAGAAGGAGATCGCCATGAAGCTCGTGTCCAGCGCGGAGAACTCCTCGCTGGACTGGAAGGCGCAGTACAAGTACATCGAGGACATCGGAGACGGCCGCGGCTACACCGCCGGCATCATCGGCTTCTGTTCCGGCACCGGCGACATGCTGGACCTGGTCGAGCTCTACACCGAGCGCAAGCCCGGCAACGTACTCGCCAAGTACCTGCCCGCGCTGCGGAACGTCGACGGCAGCGACTCGCACGAGGGCCTCGACCCGAACTTCACCAAGGACTGGAAGAAGGCGGCCCAGGACTCGGAGTTCAAGAAGGCGCAGAACGACGAGCGCGACCGGGTCTACTTCAACCCGGCGGTCAAGCGCGGCAAGAGCGATGGCATAGGTGTCCTCGGCCAGTTCATCTACTACGACGCCATCGTGATGCACGGCGACGGTGGCGACTCGACCAGCTTCAGCAACATCCGCAAGAAGGCCCTCGCCAAGGCCAAGCCGCCGGCGCAGGGCGGCGACGAGAAGAAGTATCTCAACGCCTTCCTCGACGCCCGGGTCTGGGCGATGAAGCAGGAGGAGGCGCACGAGGACACCAGCCGGGTCGACACCGCCCAGCGGGTCTTCGTCAAGAAGAACAACTTCAACCTCAACACGCCGCTGGACTGGAAGGTCTACGGCGACAGCTTCCACATCGACTGAGCGGGCAGGCACGGCCCGCGGCCGGGAGGGCCGGGTGTTCCCGCAGCCGGGGACACCCGGCCCTCCCGCGTTGTTTCAGGTGCGGGCCGGGTCAGTGGACCGCGACCGTCTCAGAGCCGGTCCCGGTGACCACCGAAGTCTCCGAACTCCGCTTCTTCCCGAGGTGGTTGAAGACCAGGTTGAGGACGATCGCCACGATGCAGCCGGTCGAGATGCCCGAGTCGAGAACGACGAGCGCATCCTTCGGGAAGGCGTGGTAGAACTCCGGCGCGGCGATCGGAATGAGCCCGATGCCGATGGCGGCCGCGACGATCAGCGCGTTCTCGCCCTTCTCCAGGGCGGCGGTGGCCAGCGTCTGGATGCCGCTGGCCGCGACCGAGCCGAAGAGCACGATGCCCGCGCCGCCGAGGACCGGCAGCGGTACGAGTGCGATCACCGAGGCGGCGACCGGACAGAGCCCCAGCAGGATGAGGATGCCGCCGCCCGCGGCGACGACGAACCGGCTGCGCACCTTCGTCATCGCGACCAGGCCGATGTTCTGGGCGAAGGCACTGCACATGAAGCCGTTGAAGAGCGGGCTGATCGCACTGCCGAGGGTGTCGGCGCGCAGCCCGCCCTCGATGATCCGCTCATCCGCGGGCCGGTCGACGATCCTGCCGAGCGCCAGCATGTCGGCCGTGGACTCGGTCATGCACACCAGCATCACGATGCACATCGAGACGATCGCGGCGATCTCGAACTGCGGGGCGCCGAAGTGGAACGGCGTCGGGAAGCCGACCACGTCGGCGTTCTTCAAGGCGTCGAAGCTGGTCATCCCCATCGGGACGGCGATGAGGGTGCCGACGACGAGACCGAGGAGGATCGCGATCTGCTGGAGGAAGCCGCGCAGCAGTCTGCGCAGAGCGAGCACGACCACCAGGGTGAGGGCCGCCATGCCGATGTTCTTCATCGAACCGTAGTCGGCGGCGGCGGAGTTGCCGCCCTGCGACCAGTTGAAGGCGACCGGCAGCAGCGAGACACCGATCAGCGTGATGACGGTGCCGGTGACGACGGGCGGGAAGAAGCGGACGAGCTTCGAGAAGTACGGCGTGAGCACGAAGCCCAGCACGCTGGCGACGATGATCGCGCCGAAGATGACGGTGATGCCGTCGGCTCCGCGGTCCTTGCCGATGGCGATCATCGGGGTCACCCCGGCGAAGGAGACTCCGTTGACGAACGGGAGCCGGGCGCCGACCTTCCAGAAGCCGAGGGTCTGCAGCAGCGTCGCAATGCCGGCCGTGAAGAGGCTCGCCCCCATCAGGAAGGCGGTCTCCTTGGCACTGAGACCCACAGCGGGCCCCACGATCATGGGCGGGGCCACCACGCCCGCGTACATCGCGGCCACATGCTGAAGGCCGCTGGTGAACATCTTGACGGGCGGAAGCGTCTCGTCGACCGGGTGCTTCCGGTCGGGTGCGGCGCCTGCATCGTTGTGAAACCTGGGCTGTGCGGCCACTGCGGTTCCTCCGGTCGGTTGCACGTCGGCGTGACGCGGGTGTCAGGGAGGTGGTGCGAACGCGAAGTGTGCAGGCCTTCTGGGGGTGTTGAAGACACGAGTCACCGCCCCGGGGGGGGGGGGCCCGGTGGGGGGGGGCCCCCCCCCCCCCCCCCCCCCCCCCGCCCCCCCCCCCCCCCCCACCCCCCCCCCCCCCCCCCCGAGCTCCTTTGTCTCTGAAGGCCCCGACCCGCACACCTCGAAGGAGA